>NZ_JBHJRX010000038.1:0-9071 GCF_042268605.1 Streptomyces sp. NPDC056296
CCTCCGGAACATCGCTGGTCTTCAAACTCCAGTCCGCCGTGGCCACGTCGCACACCTCCGAGATCAAAGTGTTGCGACGACCAGTTGAATCCACCCTGCGATCCGCGGTCGGAGTGCACGATGCATCCCGCAGCGGGGCCGCGGCGGGCGACGGCGGACTCCAGCGCGGCCACCGCGAGGCGGGACTTCATCCGGGCGTCGATGGAATAGCCCACGATGCGGCCGGAGTACACGTCCTTGACCGCGCACAGATACAGCTTGCCCTCGCCGGTCTGATGCTCGGTGATGTCCGTGAGCCACAACCGGTTCGGCCCGTCCGCGGTGAAGTTCCGCCGCACCAGGTCATCGTGGACCGGTGGCCCGGCTTTGGCGTTCTTCCCGCGGCCCCTGCGTTTGCCGAAGGCACTCCACCAGCCGTTGTCCCGGCAGATCCGCCAGGCGGTCCGCTCGGCCATCGCCTCACCGGCGGCGCGGGCCTCGTCGAGAAGGAAACGGTGCCCGAACTCGGGATCGTCGCGGTGCGCGTCGAACAGAGCGTTGGCCCGGTATGCCTCGGTCAGTTCGGCGTCGGTAGCAGGCCGGGCCAGCCACCGGTAGTAGGGCTGGCGGGCCAGCCCGAGCACCCGGCACGCCACCGCCACCGGCACCCGGTAAGGGGCATCGGAGGCGGCCAGCTCACGGACGAGCGGGTACATCATTTTGCCGGCAGGTTCGCCTGCGACAGATACGCCGCAGCCCTCCTGAGCACCTCGTTCTCCTGCTCCAGCAACCGGATCCGCTTGCGGGCCTCGCGCAGTTCGGCCGACTCACCCGACGTCGTTGCGGGTATGGCGCCCTCATCGGTCTCGGCGCGGCGCAGCCACTTCGACAACGTGATCGGGTGGACCCCGAAGTCGGCGGCGATCTGTTCCAGCGTGACGCCGGGCTCGCGGTTGCGCGCGACCCGCACGACGTCCTCGCGGAACTCCTTCGGATACGGCTTGGGCACTGCAACATCCTTCCAGGCCGCTTCTCAGCAAGCCAGGTCAGGTGTCACCCAACCCTGCAGCAGTCCCGTCTTCATATGTGATGACTCGTTAGGCATGGTTGACCACACCGCCTCGAAGAGATGACACGACCATGATCAGTGAGACGGCCCTGCTGCAATCAGCGGCCCTACGCAGCAGCGTCCTCGAACGCACGGACGTACTCGACCGCGTCAAGACCCTGTCGCTGCTGCCAGACGGCATGCATGTGACTACGGCGATGGTGGCGACATACTTCACCGTTACGGTGGAGGCAATCCGCGCCCTCGTCCACGACCATCGTGCAGAGCTTGAGGCAAGCGGCTATCAAGTCCTGACAGGGCCGGAACTGAGTGACTTCAAGCAACTCAGTGGCATCCGGTCGCACACACGGTCCCTTGCTCTCTTTTCCCGCCGCGCCGTTCTCAACGTCGCCATGCTGCTCCGGGACAGCGAAGTCGCACGTCAGGTGCGTGTCTACCTCCTGGATACGGAGTACTTGGGGCGCGCACAGCCTGTGGAAGGCCACTTGCCCCCGACAGACCCCACCGCCCTCGACGCCCGCATCGACCAGCGCATCACCCACATCCTCGGCAGGACCGTTGTACCGATGTTCAACGCCCTGATCGAAACGTCGAGCGATCACCAACGAGAACTCATCGCCCTCCGGGCAGGCGTCCAACGCATCGAGAGGCGACTCCGACAGCATCACGCCCGGCTCCAGAGGCTGGAAAGCCCGCGAAAGGACCGCCCCCTCGTCGGTGTCATGGCCTCCATGGACGCCATGAACGGCCGTGAGTTCGAGGAGCACGTGGCCGCACTGCTGCGCCGCGACGGCTGCACCAACGTCATCGTGCGTGGTGGCAGCCGGGACCGAGGCATCGACATCACCGCTCTCACAGCCGACGGGCGAACTCTCGTCGTCCAGTGCAAGAGGTTCGCGCCTCACCTCTCCATCACCAGCCCCGAGGTCCAGAAGTTCGTCGGGGCGGCCAAGGTCCTGCACAGCTCCGAGGTGGCCCTCTTCGTGGCGACGTGCCCCTTCACGCGTGACGCCCAGAACATCGCAGCCGAGAGCGGCATCACCGCCGTACATCGCGGACTCCTGGAGGAATGGAGCGCAGGTGCACCACTGACTGTCTTGCAGTGAGGTGAACGAAGAGGCCCGAAGCCGCAAGAGCAAGTTGCGGCTTCGGGCCTCCGTCATGGTAGGGGACTGATGTCCCCGCAGGACCTCAGTCCCTCACCGCAGCTCCGCCGGCGGAGTCCGCTCGCCGTCCACCTTCTCCGTGCGCACCAGCTCCCCCCACACCACGTACCGGTACCGGCTCGTGTACACCGGGGTGCAGGTCGTCAGCGTGATGTAGTGGCCGGCCTTCTTCTTGCCGGACTCCTCGGGGACCGCGTCGAGAACCTTGACGTTGAACTTCGACGTCTCGGGAAGGACCGCGTAGGTCTTGTAGACGTACCACTTGTCCTTCGTCTCGAAGACGATCGGGTCCCCCTTCTCGATCTTGTCGATGTTGTGGAACTTCGCCCCGTGCCCGTCGCGGTGGGCCGCCAGCGAGAAGTTGCCCTTCTTGCCCGAGGCCGGCAGCGCCGACTTGACCGGGTCCGTGTAGTAGCCGGCCACGCCGTCGTTGAGGATCTTCATCGACGTGCCCTTCTCCACCAGGATGTCGCCGTTCCCCATCGCCGGTACGTGCAGGAAGCCGATGCCCGCCCTGGTGTCCAGCGCCCCCGGGCCGTCCGAACCGACCCGGTCCTGGGCCCAGTTGTCACGGACCTTGTCGGCCTGCTTGTCCGCCGCGCGGTCGGCGACCACGTTCGTCCACCACAGGGAGTAGACGACGAACAGGCCCAGCACCAGGCCCGCGGTGATGAGGAGCTCTCCGAAGACGCTGACGGTCTGCGCGACGATCCGCCCCGGACCGCGACCGCGGCGGCGTACCGCGGGCTCCGGTGCGCCGTCCGCGCCGGCGTGCTCTTCGTGCTCCGTGTCGGTGGTCGATGCCACTGGTCATCCGCCCTTAACTGACGAGCGCATCCGGCTTGCCCTTGCTGCGCGGCCGTTCCTCGACCATCTTGCCCCAGACGATCATCCGGTACTTGCTCGTGAACTCCGGCGTGCAGGTGGTGAGGGTGATGTAGCGGCCGGGTTCCTCGAAACCGGACTGCTTCGGTACCGGGTCGAGGACGCTGACGTTGCTCGGCGACGTCACCGGCAGGATCGACGCCATCTTGTAGACGAAGTACTCGTCCTGCGTCTCCACGACGATCGGATCGCCCGGGTCCAGCTTGTTGATGTACCGGAACGGTTCGCCATGCGTGTTGCGATGCCCCGCCAACCCGAAGTTGCCCGTCTTCGCCTCCGGCATCGCCGTCTTCAGCGCGCCCTCGGCGTAGTGCCCGACCATGCCCCGGTCCAGGACCTTCTTGTCGTCGATGCCCTCCGCGATCGGCACCACGACGTCCAGCTTGGGAATGTGCAGCAGCGCGAACCCCTGCCCCGGCTCGAACGTCCCCGGATTCCTCTTGCCGCTCGCCCAGTCGTCCTGGAGGCTGCTCGCCGCCTGGTCCGCCTGCGCCTGCGCCCGCACGTTCGTCCACCACAACTGGTACGTGACGAACAGCAGCATCAGCACGCCGGTCGTGATGAAGACCTCACCGATCGCACGGCTGGCGATCACCGCGGGGCCCGGCTTGCGCGCCCGGGCCTGCCGACGCGCCTCAACGCGCGACAGAGGCGCTTTCGGCTCCTCGACCGACTCCTGTGCCTCCGACGGGCCCCGGGAGGCCCCACGGCGCCCGTGACGCCGTTTCGCGGCCTTCCTGCGGGCCGCGCGCCCACCGGTCACGGGCGGAGCGGTGGTTTCCCGCTCCGGCGGCGGATCCGGAACCCGCAGCGCCACCGTCTCGTCGTCGGCGACGACCGGCCGATACGGCTCCCCGGAGGAGAAGTCCGAGGAGAAGTCCTCGGCAGCGGAGTCCTGGCGCCAACCGCCCCCGAACGCACCGGAATCCCCGTACGGCAGCCCGTACGAGGATCCCTGGTCACCGGCCGCGCCGGATTCGCGCTCGGGGCGCAGCGCGGTCACGCCGTGGCCCTGCCCACCACCGGGGCGAGCCCCGCCGACCTCGCCACCGCGTCCTGGTCGCCGCACTCCGCCAGCCAGTTGGCCAGCATCCGGTGCCCGTGCTCGGTCAGCACCGACTCCGGATGGAACTGCACACCCTCGACCGGCAGTTCACGGTGGCGCAGCCCCATCACGATCCCGTCGTGCGTACGCGCCGTCACCTCCAGCTCCGCCGGCACCGTGGCCGGCTCCGCCGCCAGCGAGTGGTACCGCGTCGCCGTGAAGGGAGAGGGCAGGCCCGCGAAGACGCCCTGGCCCGCGTGCTCGACCGGCGAGGTCTTGCCGTGCAGCAGCTCCGGCGCCCGGTCCACCACACCGCCGTACGCCACCTGCATCGACTGCATGCCCAGGCAGACGCCGAAGACCGGAACCCCGGTCGCCGCGCAGTGCCGGACCATGTCGACGCAGACCCCCGCCTGCTCGGGCGTGCCCGGACCGGGAGAGAGCAGTACGCCGTCGAAGCCGTCCTGGGCGTGTGCCGTCGACACCTCGTCGTTGCGCAGCACCTCGCACTCGGCGCCCAGCTGGTACAGGTACTGGACCAGGTTGAAGACGAAGCTGTCGTAGTTGTCGACGACGAGGATGCGCGCACTCACTGGTTGTCCACCGTCACATCGTTGAAGGGGAGCAGCGGCTCGGCCCACGGGAAGACGTACTGGAAGAGGACGTAGACCACGGTCACCGCCAGCATGAGTGAGAACAGCGCCTTCACCCACGCGTTCCCCGGCAGATGCCGCCAGATCCAGCCGTACATGCCGTCCCTTCCGTCGCACCACGGCGCCAGACTCACGCCGTACCGCACCAGACTAACGGCGCGGGGCCCTCCGGAAAGGCGTCAATCCACAGGCTGGGCATAGTGCAGGTCAGCCGTGCCCGAGTAGCCCGGCAGCGTCACCCGCCCCTCGTCCTCGACCTTCCAACCCAGCCCGTAGACGTTCACGTACACCATGTAGTTCTGGATCGCCGGGGACGCGGCCAGCGCCTCCTTCAGCCGCTCCGGGTCACCCACCGCCTGGATCTTGTACGGCGGTGAGTAGACGCGGCCCTGGAGGATCAGCGTGTTGCCCACACAGCGCACCGCGCTGGTGGAGATCAGCCGCTGGTCCATCACCTTGATGCCCTGGGCGCCGCCCTGCCACAGCGCGTTCACCACGGCCTGCAGGTCCTGCTGGTGGATCACCAGGTAGTCGGGCTCGGGTTCCGGGTAGCCGGGGAGCTTGGCGGTGGCGTCCGGCGGAGCGTCGTCGAGCGTGACCGAGATCGACTCCCCCTTCAGCTTCTGCGTGCCCGCCTTCTTCTCCAGCGCCGCGAGCTTGTCCTCCTCCGCCTTCGTGCTCCCGCTGTCGCGCTCGGCGAGCGCGTCGATCTCGTCGCGCAGAGCCGCGTTGGACTCCTCCAGCTGACCGTTCTCCCCACTGCGCTCGTGGATGAGATCGGACAACTTGAGCAAAGAGGCGTCCGTGCGGATATTGGTGCCCTTGGCGGTATTGAAGCTGGTGAAGAATATGAGCCCCGCGAGAGCGAAGACGGCCGCCGTGAGTACGCGCACGGGCCGGAATCGGCGCCTGCGGGCAGGGCTGGATCCCGCCTGGGGGGAGTCGGCAGAATTGCTCAACGTACCCTTATCTCCTTCGGCGCCACGGAAGCACTACGCTAACGGACGCCCGGGGGAGCGCTCAGAGTCCCCGACCCCGTTCCCTGCGCGGCCACGCAGCGCATCGACAGGAGAGACCCTCGTGCCGAAGTCACGTATCCGCAAGAAGGCCGACTACACGCCGCCGCCCTCGAAGCAGGCGACCAGCATCAAGCTGACCAGCCGCAGCTGGGTGGCACCCGTCATGCTGGCCATGTTCGTCATCGGCCTCGCCTGGATTGTCGTCTTCTACGTCACCGACGGTTCACTGCCCATCGACGCGCTGGGCAACTGGAACATCGTGGTGGGCTTCGGATTCATCGCCGCCGGGTTCGGTGTCTCGACGCAGTGGAAGTAGCAGGGGAGTAGCAGGGGAGTAGCAGCTCTCCCCAGGGCTATCCACGGAGTTATCCACAGGCGTTATCCACATGGGGAAAAGAAAGACGATCTGTGGATAACCCACTGGGCATTGACGCCGGTGTGACGGAAGTACCGGCAACCGAAAACACGTTCGCCCCCTGCCTGACCTGGGGAAACCCGAGTCAGCGACAGGGGGCACACTTGTTCCCGCACGCTGTGCACAAGATCCGCCACCGACTGTGGACAACACGCGCTCAGGTGAGCTGGGCGGTCCTCGACAGGGTCAGCCCGACGACGGCCACCAGTACCAGCGCGCAGGTGCCGTACTGCACGAGCGACCGCCGCTCGCGCGGTGCGTGGAGCATGGCGTAGCCGATCGCGGCGCCGGCGACGAGGCCGCCGATGTGGGCCTGCCAGGCGATGTTGGCCCACGTGAAGGTGAAGACCAGGTTGATCGCCAGGAGGATGACGACCGGCCGCATGTCCGCCTTGAGGCGGCGGACGAGGGCGGCGGTCGCGCCGAAGAGGCCGAAGACCGCGCCGGAGGCGCCGAGAGTGGCCGTGGTGGGCGAGGCGAGCAGGTAGGTGAGGGCGCTGCCGGCCAGGCCGGAGACGAGGTAGAGCGTGAGGTAACGGGCTCTGCCGAGGGCGGCTTCCAGGGGGCCGCCGAGGAACCAGAGGCTGAGCATGTTGAAGCCGATGTGCCAGATCTCCTCGTGGGTGAACATCGTGGTCACCAGTCGGTACCACTCGCCCTCGGCGACGCCGTCGGTGGGGACGAAGGGGGCGGGGGGCCATCGCCCGATGAGCACCATGTCGCTGAGGAACGACTCCGGCAGCGTGTGCACGGCGATGAAGACCGCCGCGTTGAGCCCGATGAGGATCTTGGTGAGGAGGTAGGGGTCTCCGGCGATGGTGCCTCCGGCCAGCGTGCGGGGCCGGGAGGCGGCGGGGGCGGGCCCGGTGCCGGTGCGGCCCGTGGCGCAGTCGGGGCAGTGGAAGCCGACGGAGGCGTTGACCATGCAGTCCGTGCAGATGGGGCGTTCGCAGCGGGTGCAGCGGATGCCGGTCTCCCGGTCGGGGTGGCGGTAGCAGCCGGGCGTGCTCTGGGCGTCCGGTGAGCCGGCTGCCGCGTGGTCCATGGCTTCCCCTCGGTCGTCCTTCGGTCGTCCTGTGGACGGTGTGGGCAAATGCACCGCCCCGCCCATCTTTACGGATGGGCGGGGCGTTTGGTTCCTGCCCTGTGGGCGGGGAGGTCAGTCCTGTGGTCTGTTCTCAGTCCTGGCGGGTCTCGACGACGACCGACTCGATGACGACGTCGTTGAGGGGGCGTTCGGTGCGGGGGTTGGTCTGCATGGTGGCGATGGCGTCGACGACCTTCTGGCTGGCCGCGTCGGTCACCTCGCCGAAGATCGTGCGCTGGCGGTTCAGCCAGGTCGTCGGGGAGACGGTGATGAAGAACTGCGAGCCGTTGGTGTCGGGGCCGGCGTTGGCCATGGCCATCAGGTAGGGCTTGTCGAAGGCGAGGTCGGGGTGGATCTCGTCCTCGAACTGGTAGCCGGGGCCGCCGGTGCCGTTGCCGAGCGGGTCGCCGCCCTGGATCATGAAGCCGCTGATCACTCGGTGGAAGGCCGTGCCGTCGTAGAGCTTGCCGGTGGACTTCTCGCCGGTGGCGGGGTGGGTCCACTCCCGGTCGCCCTGGGCGAGCTCGACGAAGTTCCTGACCGTCCGGGGGGCGTAGTCCGGAAGAAGCCGGATCTCGATGTCGCCCTGGCTGGTCTTCAGGGTGGCGTAGAGCTGCTCGGCCACGTTGTGCCTTCCGTCGTCCTGTCGTGCTCGTCGATCCTTGCACGGTCGGGGGCGAAGTAGTCCTGGGTGACGAGCGCGGGGCGCCGATCCGTGGCATTGTCGTCGGCAGGCTCCCGTTGCCCGGTATTCATCCGTTATTGATGTTGATCGACTCTTGTTCGCAACTTCATCACCACTTGCCCCAGAGGGCCCGACGGCATCGCCTGTGACCCGGATGCCCGCCCTCACATGCCTGGCAGTGCGTCCGCAGGCATGATCCGTAAAAGGGTGGAAAGTCGAATTACCGTACGCCACCGAGGAGGAGGAACCCGTGACCCGCATCGACAGCGTGCGCGCCGCGACCGGTTCGGCGAAGGACAGCGTGCTGCACGCCGCGGAAGTGGTGGCGCCCTACGCCGACACGGCCAAGGACAGGGCCGCTCACTACGCACAGGAGGCGCGCGGACGGCTGGCGCCCAAGATGTCGCAGGCCGCGTGCCAGGCCCGTCACCAGTACGGCGCGCATGTCGCGCCGCGGCTGGAGCAGGCCCGCACGCATGTGCCGCCGAAGATGGACGCGGCCGCTCAGGAGGCCGCCGTCCGTACCCGCCTGGCCGCCCGGCAGGCGGCCGACTACTCCAGGCCGAGGATCGAGCAGGCGGTGGCCGCGGCAGGACCCGTCAGGGACGAGGCCGCCGCGCGGGGTGCCGCCGCGTTGGCGGCGCTGCGGGGCGAGGTCACGGCCAAGGAGATCCAGAAGCTGACGCGTAAGCATCAGCGTCGGGCCAGGGCCGGGCGTATCGCCAAGGTTCTGGCGGTGGCGGGTCTCGTCGCGGGCGGTGCCTTCGCTGCCTGGAAGTGGTGGGACAAGCAGGCCAACCCGGACTGGCTGGTGGAGCCGCCCGAGGCGACGGAGGTCCCCGAGTCGGGGCGGCTGACGTCGGTGGACGGCACCGGTGAGGCGATCCTTGATCCCGAGGTGCAGGCCAAGCAGGCGCAGGAGGAGGCGGCTGAGGGCGACGAGCCCCGCTGACCTTCGCCGGACGGATTTCACATCGCCGCGGGGCGGGAGGAGTCAGGGGTTCCCGCCCCACGGCGGTTTTTCCCCTGGAAACCGTTGAAACGTTACTCCCTGGCAACCGCGGCGTT
>NZ_JBHJRX010000038.1:9081-94252 GCF_042268605.1 Streptomyces sp. NPDC056296
TGGTGATGGGTTTTGTGATCAGGGGGGGAAGGCAAGGGAGGCGGGGGGGGAGGTGGGCGGGGTCGGCCCTCTCCGCGTCTCTTCGCGGGATGGCTTCCCCCTCCCCGGGGGTCGGGACCCCCCGGTCCCCCCCCCCCCGCGGCGTTGTTTCACGTGAAACCGTTGAAGCTGTCGCTCAGCGGCCGTAGCGGCGTTCGCGCAGCGAGTAGCTGCGCAGGGCGCGCAGGAAGTCGATCTCGCGGAAGTCCGGCCAGTAGGTCTCGCAGAAGTGGACTTCGGCGTAGGCGGACTGCCAGAGCAGGAATCCGGAGAGGCGCTGTTCGCCGGAGGTGCGGATGATGAGGTCGGACTCGGACCGTGTCTTGGAGTACAGGTGCTTGGAGATGTGCTCCATGGTGAAGGTCTCGATGAACTCGTCGATGTCCCCGCCCTGGGAGCTGTGCTCGGTGAGGGCGGAGCGGACGGCGTCGACGATCTCCCGCCGGCCTCCGTAGCCCACGGCGACGTCGACCTTGGTGCCGCCCTTGCGGTCCTGGGTGGCGGCGGTGGCGGTCTTGAGGCGGGTGGCGGACTCGGCGGGCAGCAGGTCCAGGGCGCCGACCGCTTCGACGCGCCAGGGGTTGCCCGGCGCGGCGAGCCGCTCCACGACCTCGGCGATGATGTCGATCAGCGGGTTCAGCTGGTCCTCGGGCCGGTGGAGGTTGTCGTCGGAGAGCATGAACAGGGTCACGTGTTCGATCTGCGCGGAGTCGCACCAGCGCAGGAAGTCCAGGACCTTCGCCCCGCCGGCCCGGTAGCCCTCGCGTGGGTCGTCGATGCCCGACATCTTGGCCCACCGGCGGTTGCCGTCGAGCATGATGCCGATGTGCTGGGGGCGTGGGCGTCCCTCCAACTCCCTGACCAGCCGCTTCATATAGAGCGCATCGAGAGCGGCCCGTACCTTCGCCCGCATGGTTACCCCTTCCACCTCGTCGGTAGCGACCGGACGCCTCCGACGGCGATGAGCCACGTGGCACCGCCCCGCAGGGGTGTGGCGCTGATGCCCTGTGGGGTGACGATATCAAGAGCAGACAGCACCTCCGTGGCGCTCGGCGGGGCCCCGGGGAGTCGGTGCGCGCCCAGGAGCCGCGGTCGCTCCGACGCGGCGGTGCGGCGAGGCGGTCCGGCGGCGCCCTGGGTCAACTGTCACGCCTGATGGGGAGGTTGTGGACGTGGTCGGCACCGGCTGTTCGGGGGTAGGGCCTGGTGTTTCCCGTCACTCTCGGGGCGAGCCCGACACCACCAGCTCGCTCGGGCCGGATGAACTACGTGACGAGGATTTCGGTACGGCGATATGTTCCGGGCTGTACCGGGACGGCGCGCCTCCCGAGACCGAGGCAGGGGCCGATCCACTCCGTCGGCCGTGCGCGAGGTTCACCAGCTGATTCCGGCCGCCACCGGCCGGTGGTCGCTGCCGGTGGCCGGCAGCAGCCACGAGCTCTGCGGCTCCACGCCGCGGACCAGGATCTGGTCGATCCGCACCACTGGGAACTTCGCCGGCCAGCTGAACCCGAAACCCTCCCCGGCCGCCTCCTGGACCGAGTGCAGCTGCGAGGTGAGGCCGTCGAACGCGTGGTCGTCCATGGTGCCGTTCAGGTCGCCGAGCAGCACCACCCGCTCGTTCCGCTCGGCGGCGATCGCCTTGGCGAGCGCCTGCGCGTTCCTGTCCCGCGAGTCCGTCCAGAAGCCCGCCCTGGGGTTTACCCGTACGGAACCCAGGTGGGCCACGTACACCGCCAGCGGCCCCCGGTCCGTGGCCACCGTGGTGCGCAGCGCCCGACCGTAGGCCAGCTTGGTCTCGACCGGTTTGGTGTCCCCCAGCGGCCCGACGTCCTGCTCGATGTCGACCGGCCGGGTGTCGGACAGCGGCAGCCTGCTCCACAGCCCGACCGTGCCCCGCACCGCGTGGTACGGGTACGCCTTCGCCAGTTCCCTCTCGTACGTGCCCCTGGCCTGCGGGGTGATCTCCTCCAGTGCCAGCACGTCCGCACCGGAGGCGGCCAGGTCGCGGGCGGTGCCGGCCGGGTCGGGGTTGTCGGCGCCGACGTTGTGGCTCACCACGGTGAGGTCGCCGCCCGGGTGGGACTTGTCGCCGAGCAGCCCGCCGAAGAGGCTCAGCCACACCGTGACCGGCAGCAGCAGCGCGAGCACCGCGGAGGCGGAGCGGCGCCACAGCGCCCCGGCCAGCAGCACCGGGACGAACAGGCCGAACCACGGCAGGAAGGTCGCCACCAGGCTGCCCAGGCCACCGGGCCGATTCGGGATCTCCGTGTGCAGCAGCAGGAACAGGCCGAGGAGCAGCGCCAGCGCCGTGAGCACGCGGCCGCGCTTCCAGGGCCCGGGCCGGAAGCCGTCACGGATCGCCCGGCGTACGCCCGCGCGCCGGGTTCCGTCCGTGCCGGCGGCCGCCGGGACAGCGGCTCCGGTACCCGGGCCGCGGGTGTCCACCGGGCTGCTGCCCTGTCCGGTCTCCGCCGTGTCCGCCGTGTCCACCTGCGTCATCGTCCGTCCGTCCTCGCTCACCGCTGTGTTCGTTGGTGCACTCCGGGCTCAATGCCTGGGGACGAGTGAAGGCGACACGGTGTTGCCGGCACGTATGCGGATTTCGATACGCCGACGATATGTACCGACTCGTAGCCTTGAGGCCATGCGTGTCTTGGTGGTCGAGGACGAGCCCTACATGGCGGAAGCCATCCGCGCCGGTCTGCGCCTGGAAGCGATCGCCGCCGACATCGCGGGGGACGGCGACACCGCTCTGGAACTGCTCGGCGTCAACACCTACGACATCGCCGTCCTCGACCGCGACATCCCCGGCCCCTCCGGTGACGAGGTCGCCACCCGCATCGTGGCCTCCGGCAGCGGCATGCCGATCCTGATGCTCACCGCCGCCGACCGTCTCGACGACAAGGCTTCCGGGTTCGGACTCGGCGCCGACGACTACCTCACCAAGCCGTTCGAACTGCAGGAGCTCGTACTCAGGCTCAGAGCACTCGACCGCAGGCGTGCGCTCCCCAGGCCTCCCGTACGAGAGATCGCGGGCCTGCGTCTGGACCCGTTCCGCCGCGAGGTCTACCGCGACGACCGCTACGTCGCGCTCACCCGCAAACAGTTCGCGGTGCTCGAAGTCCTCGTCACCGCCGAAGGCGGTGTGGTCAGCGCCGAAGAACTCCTGGAACGGGCGTGGGACGAGAACGCCGACCCGTTCACCAACGCCGTGCGCATCACGGTCTCCGCACTGCGCAAACGCCTCGGCGAGCCCTGGATCATCGCCACCGTGCCGGCGTCGGCTACCGCATAGACACAGAACCCGGCACCGGACGTGGGGACGGCACCGCACGTGAGGACGGTGGCGGCCGTGGGGACGGTGGCGGCCGTGGGGACGGTGGCAGCCGTGGGGACGGTGGCGGCCGCGGGGACGGTGGCGGCCGCGGGGACGGTGGCAGCCGCGGGGACGGTGGCAGCCGCGGGGACGGTGGCGGCCGCGGGGACGGTGGCAGCCGTGGGGACGGTGGCGGCCGTGGATAGGCCGCCCGGGCTGAGCGTTCGCCTCAAACTCACCCTCAGCTACGCCGGATTCCTCATGCTCGCGGGTGCCCTGCTGCTCGTCGCCGTGGGAGTGTTCCTCGTTCGATCGGGATGGTGGCAGACCAACGAATCGGGGGCGCTGCGGGTAACCCCGGGCACCCTCTTCGTACGCGGTTTCGCCCCGACCGCAGCCGCGGTGATGGTGTTCCTCCTGGTGTTCGGCCTCCTGGGAGGGTGGTTCCTCGCCGGCCGCATGCTCGCCCCCCTGACCCACATCACACACGCCACACGCATGGCCACCGACGGATCGCTCTCCCACCGGATCCGGCTGCCGGGCCGCGCGGACGAGTTCCGCGAACTCGCCGACGCCTTCGACATGATGTTCGCGCGGCTCGAAGCACACGTTGCCGAGCAGCGGCGGTTCGCGGCCAACGCCTCCCATGAGTTGCGTACCCCGCTGGCGATCTCGAAGGCACTGCTCGACGTGGCCCGCACCGATCCGGACCAGGACCCCGGCGAACTCGTCGACCGCCTGCACGCCGTCAACGCCCGGGCGATCGACCTCACCGAGGCACTGCTCCTGCTCAGCCGCGCCGAGCAGCGGTCCTTCACCCGGGAACGCGTCGACCTGTCCCTCGTGGCGGAGGAAGCCACCGAGACGCTCCTGCCCCTCGCGGAAGGGCACGGCATCACCATCGAGACCTACGGAGACATCGCCCCCACGAGCGGATCGCCGGCGCTCCTGCTGCAGCTGACCACGAACCTCGTGCAGAACGCGATCGTCCACAACCCGCCGGAACACGGCAACGTATGGGTCCACACCAGCGTCCGCCCCAGGACCGTGCTGCTCACGGTCGAGAACACCGGCGAACGGCTCGCCCCACAGCTCGTCCCGACCCTCACCGAGCCCTTCCGGCGCGGCACCGAACGCGTCCACACCGACCAGGCGGGCGTGGGTCTGGGCCTGGCGATCGTCAACACCATCGCCCAGGCGCACGACGGCACGCTCACCCTCGCCCCGCGCTCCGCCGGCGGGTTGCGCGTCACCGTGGAACTGCCCCTGGTGCCCCCGTACGCCGACAGATAAAGGACCAGGGGGAACACGACAGCACGCAAAAGCCCCTCCGAACCGCGTTTCCGCAGTTCAGAGGGGCTATGTGTGTGGAGCCTAGGGGAGTCGAACCCCTGACATCTGCCATGCAAAGACAGCGCTCTACCAACTGAGCTAAGGCCCCGTAGGAGGCGTCCGGCCGGTAAACGTCGTGCCGGTGGGGCGCCGCAGACAAGAGTACCGGGTCGCCCCCCGTATCTCACAAATGATTGGGGGTCCCGGTGAAACACCACGCTCCGTAAGATGCTCGGCGTGGTTCGCTGGAGCGAACTGCGGTTTTTGGGGAAGCGATGGGGAGACGCAATGGACGCCGCACAGCAGGAAGCCACCGCAAGAGCGCGGGAACTGCAGCGGAACTGGTACGGGGAGCCGCTGGGGGCGCTCTTCCGCAGGCTGATCGACGATCTTGGTCTCAACCAGGCTCGTCTCGCCGGGGTGCTGGGGTTGTCCGCACCGATGCTGTCGCAGCTGATGAGCGGCCAGCGGGCGAAGATCGGTAACCCCGCGGTGGTTCAGCGGGTGCAGCTGCTGCAGGACCTGGCGGGGCAGGTGGCGGACGGCAGCGTGAGCGCGGCCGAGGCGACGGAGCGCATGGACGAGATCAAGAAGTCGCAGGGGGGCTCGGTGCTCAGCAACACCACCACGACCACGAGCAGTTCGGGGGCGCCCACGGTCAAGCGGGTGGTCCGCGAGATCCAGTCGCTGCTGCGCTCGGTGGCGGCCGCCGGGGACATCATCGACGCGGCGGACGCCCTGTCCGGGTCCCACCCGGAGCTGGCCGAGTTCCTGCGGGTGTACGGCGCGGGCCGCACCTCGGACGCGGTGGCGCACTACCAGTCCCACCAGAACTGACCCCGGGGCCGGTCGCCGGAAGGGGGTACGGCGGCCGGGCCGCGGGAGTGGCGCGACAGGTCCCAGGGGAGGAGCGGCGCACAGCCATGGGTGAGGTCTTCGCGGGCCGGTACGAGCTGGTCGATCCGATCGGCCGGGGCGGGGTCGGCGCCGTCTGGCGTGCCTGGGACCACCGCCGCCGGCGGTACGTGGCCGCCAAGGTGCTCCAGCAGCGGGACGCGCACTCGCTGCTGCGGTTCGTGCGCGAGCAGGCGATGCGGATCGACCATCCCCATGTGCTCGCGCCCGCGAGCTGGGCCGCCGACGACGACAAGGTCCTGTTCACGATGGACCTGGTGACGGGCGGCTCGCTCGTCCACCTGATCGGGGACTACGGCCCCCTGCCGCCCGCCTTCGTCTGCACCCTCCTCGACCAGCTCCTCGCGGGCCTGGCGGCGGTGCACGCGGAGGACGTCGTGCACCGTGACATCAAGCCCGCCAACCTGCTGCTCGAAGCGACGGGGACGGGCCGGCCCCGGTTGCGGCTGTCCGACTTCGGCATCGCGATGCGGCTGGGCGAGCCCCGGCTGACGGAGACCAACCTCGTGGTGGGGACGCCGGGTTACCTCGCCCCGGAGCAGATGATGGGCGCCGAGCCGGACTTCCCGGCCGACCTGTTCGCCGTGGGCCTGGTCGCCCTGTACCTGTTGGAGGGGGCCAAGCCGGACGCCAAGGCGCTGGTGCAGTACTTCGCCGAACACGGGACGCCGCCCGCGCCGCAGGGGATTCCCGAGCCGCTGTGGCAGGTCGTGGCGACGCTGGTACAGCCGGACCCACCGGCGAGGTTCCGCACCGCCACGGGGGCGCGCAAGGCGCTGGCCGCGGCGGCGGAGCTGCTGCCGGAGCCGGGGCCCGACGACGAGCTGATCGAGATCTTCGACCAAGTCGGCCCGCTGCCTACGGGGTTCGGGCCCGACGGACCGCTCAGGCAGGCCTCGGGCGTGGACGACGCCCCGCCGGACCCACGACGCCCGCTCGGCCGCCCGGAAGCGTCCCCGGACGCTACTCCGTCGACTCTGGGCCGTACTCCGTCGACTCTGGGCGGTACCCCGGCAATTCCGGACGGCACGGCGGCCCCGGGCCATACGCCGCCCACCCCGGACGGCACGGCGGCCCCGGCCGAAACCCCGTCGCCCCTCGACCATGCGCCGCCCGCTCCAGACGGAGCCGCGGGGCTCCTCGACCACACGCCGCCCACCCCGGTCGAGACCCCACCGCCCCACAACGCCACGCCGCCCACCCCAGACGGAACCCCGGCGCCCCACAACCACACGCCGCCCACCCCAGACGGAACCCCGGCGCCCCACAACCACACGCCGCCCACCCCAGACGGAACCCCGGCGCCCCTCGACTGGCTCCCGCCCGCCACGGATCACACGCCGTCGGCGTCGTCTCCCGGGCCCGCCGAGCCGTCCGCCATGTCGGAGACCGGCAGTTTCCATCTGCCGCCCCCGCAGCCGACCGTCACCTCATCGCCCGCGCCCGGTCCCCCGCAGGCGACCGCCGCCCCCTCGCCCGCACCCGGTCCCCCGCAGACGCACGCACAGACCCCGGACTTCCCGGGCAGCCCGCAGTACCGGCACCCGTACGCGCCTCCGCTCGCCGCCCAGGCACTGGCACCGACCCCGCAGCAGCGGGCCGACGTCCCCACCGCCTCGTACACCGCTCAGAGCCCGCGGTCGCGCCCTCCTGCCCACGCGTCTCCGCAGCACCGTGCGTCACGGCGGCGGCGCCGCCCCGGCCCTCCCGCCAGGGTGGCGGTTCCGCTGCTGCTTCTCGCGCTGGCCTGCTACGCCGTGGGCTTCTGGGCCCTGACCCGTATTTGAGCCCGCGCCTCCGCTACGTCCTGGGCCCGCGCCGCGCCGCCGCCGTCCACACTCCCAGGCCCACGAGCAGCAGGCTGCCGGTGCCGATCCCGCCCACGGCGACCGCCTTCATGGCGAGGTCGTCGCCCCCGGCACCGCCCTCCGGCGCGGCCTCCCGGTCCTGCGCCGAGACCTCGAAGACGCCCTTCGGCTCGGACTCCCCCGCGTACTCCGGGCCGGTCCGCGGCGCTCCCCCGAGCCGTACGCGCAACGTCAGCCCGAAGGAGCCGTCGCCGAAGTCGTCGGCCACCTGTGCCGCGAGGTGCACCACGAGGTAGTAGGAGCCGGCGAACCGCATCGCGCCGGCCTGTACGTCGGTGGCGTACCGGTTGGCGTAGGCCACCGGCGGCAGGGGAGCGAGGCCGACGGAGGACGGGCGGCCGGTGTACCCCCTCGCGGCGTCGTCGACCTCGCCGCGCACCGGGTTGTGGAGGGCCAGGTGCAGGGCGCTGGTGGCGTAGCCGGAGCCGTCGCCGGAGCTGCCGAGTTCGGCGGTCGCGGACAACTGGCGACCCCAGTCGACCGGCACCCTGTAGAAGAGGGTCTGTCCGGGCCGGATGTCGTCACGCCAGACTCCCTGCCCGACGGGGGTGGCGTGGGCGAAGCCGCTGCCGCCCGGGCGTCGTTCGGGCTCGCCGGCGAGGGGTGCGGGGGAGGCGGAGTCCCAGGCCTCGGGTGCGGTGGTCGCGCCGGTGCGTTCCGGGCGCGGTTCGGTGACGGCGGTGAGCTCCAGGTCCCAGGCCCTGGGCGGGGAGTCCTGCGGCCGGGACCGCTCGACGGCGACGTAGTAGGTGCCGGGGTCCTGGCACCGGGTCTCGCCGGGGGCGATCTCGCGCATGCCCCGGGCCGTGACGGGGCGGGGGCTGCGGGCGGCGCCGAAGGTCGCGCTGTCGGACGAGCAGGAGCCGCCCTCGGCGTCCTGTACGGAGACGCGGATGCCGTCGACGGCGGTGACCTCGCCGTCGGGGCCGGGTACGGCGGTGACGGAGACGTAGGCGTCCGACGCCGCGTCGAGTTCGAGGCGGTAGTAGAGAGTGCCGCTTCTCGGCAGGGAACTGCGGTACATGGCGCCGGGTTCCAGGCGTACGGCGTCCGAGGTGCCGCTCGTGCCCTCGATCCGCCGGGCCTCCTCGGCGAAGGCGTAGCCGGGGGACGTACCCGCCGCGAACGAGGCACCGGCGGGCAGGGCGGCGGTCGTGGCCAGTACGACGGTCACGACCGCCAGCCGCACGGGCGTACGCGGTCGGTCGGGCGCCGATCCGGCACGCCCTGCGCGCCATGTGCGCCCCGTACGCCATGTGCGCCCCGTACGCCACGTACGCCCCGTACGCCCCGTACGCCCTGATCCGCCGCGCCCCGCCCCAGCGCCCCGCCGAGCCGTACACCACCGTCCCATCACCCGCCACCCCTCGCGCTCACCGGCGCTGTCGCCGCCGCCCGGACCGGACCGTGGCCCATCCTGCCGCGCGACCCCGCGCTTCCGCGCCCCCGCCCGGAATCCCGGCAGCGGAATTCCGGGCAGCGGAGTCCGGGCAACACAAAACCCCGACCGTATGACGGCCGGGGTCTGCTCAGGACCGGATGTCGGTCGTACTCACGAACCCGTGGGCACGGAGTCAGTCGCCTCCGTCCACAGATCCTGCTCGGCGCGATCCGCCTGGATCTGGCGGTACACGAGGAGCCCGCCGATGGCGGCCAGTGCGACCAGGAGAAGCTTCTTCACCGCGCTACCTCGTCTTTCCTTGACGTAGGGGACTTCTGGCGCCCGACTATACACACCGGCCGATACCGATCGGTGACCTGTGTCGACGGCCAACTGCCCGTCGTCGGAGCCCAATAAGAGCGGACGAAGCCGTTCCGATCGGAGGGTGATCACACCCTCACAGAACGCGACTTTTGCCCATCTCCCGCCCGTCTGGGCATCTTTTCCGACTGCTTGCGCCCATCCGGGTGGTGTTCATCTGAACATCGACGCGCCACGGGCGTCGGTCCACCACTTCGCGGCCCACATACACATCATGAGGAAAGTACGCAAATCGCCCAACCCGAAAGTGAGGGGTTATGGCCCGGAACAAGGTCATGACGCTGTGGACCACCATCGTCACCGCCTTCCTCGCGCTGTGCACGGCGCTCGGACTCATCACGACGACCGCCTCCGCGGCCGTACCGCAGACCCGAACGCACAGCAACACCGAGAGCGCCTCCCCCGAGGCGGCGCCCGCGGCGGCGGCACCCTGGTCCTGGTCACGTACCGGCTCCCTGCCCCCCACGATGAAACAGCGCATCCGCGCCGAGGCCCACGGCAAGGCCCCCACCTGCCGCCACCGTCCGACCGCCGACGCCACCGCGACCTCCACCGACCTGCTGTGCGACGACACCGCGGAGACCCCGGCCCGGCACACCACCACCCAGCACACCGAGCCGCTCCAACGCTGAGCGGTCCGGCGCGCGCACGGCACCCGCCGCGCCGCCCACACCGCCCGAACCCGACGTCACGGCGATCTGCGTACCGCACCACACGCGAGAAACGGCCCGGCCGCTCGACAGAGCAGCCGGGCCGCCGCCATGTTCCGGACCGCCACCCCTCTCACCAACACCTCTTGAGGACTGCCTAGGCTTCACGGACGGGCCCGGATCCCAGCCCGGCCCGGATCCCAGCCCGGCCCCGGTTTCCCAGCCCGGCCCGGTTTCACGGCCCGACCACGGACAGGACCCGGTGAGCGCCAGTGCCGAAGGCGTACGAAGTGATCGCGGACGATGCCGCCGTGAGCCGGCGCGTCATCATCGTCACGGCCGTCCACGGCCCCTCGGCACCCTTCCTGCCGGAGGCCTACGCGTCGCTGTGCGCGCAGGAGCTGCCCGCCGGCTGGGAGTGGCGCTGGGTGATCCAGGAGGACGGCCGGACGGACGACGTCCGCCCGCACGTGCCCGACGACCCGCGCGTCGTCTTCCGGCAGGGCCGGCCGGGACAGCAGGGCGGCCCGGGTATGGCCCGCACCATGGCCCTGTCCCAAGCGGACGGCGAGTACGTGAAGATCCTCGACGCCGACGACCGGCTTCCGCCGGGGACCCTGGCCCGCGACCTGACCGCCCTGGAGGCCGATCCGGCGCTCGGGTGGGCGACGTCGCGGGTACTGGACCTGCTGCCCGACGGCTCGACGGCCGGTTTCCCGGGTGACCCGGACCACGGACCGATCGAGCGCGGAGCGGTGCTCGACTACTGGAAGGCGAACGGCTACCGCCCCCAGGTCCACCCGGCGACGCTCCTGGTACGGCGCGATCTGCTGCTCGCGCTCGGCGGCTGGATGGCCCTGCCGGCGTCCGAGGACACCGGCCTGCTGCTGGCGCTCAACTGCGTGAGCCGGGGGTGGTTCTCCGAAGAGGTGGGCCTTCTCTACCGCAAGTGGGAGGGCCAGCTGACCGGCCAGGCGGCCCATGTGGACCCCGCCGAACGCGAAGTACGGATGGCGGTGGTGGAGGCCAGGGCGCGGGCGCTGGCGTCCTTCGGATGGCGTTTTCCGGCCGGTACCTGAGACTCCGCCGGGTCAGGGAAGCAGGTCAAGGAAGCAGGTCAGGGGAGCGGGTCAAGGGAAGCGGGTCAGGGGAGCGGGTCAGGGGAGCGGGCAAGGGAGCGGGTCAAGGGAGCGGGTCAAGGGAGCGGGTCAAGGGAGCGTCTCCGCGTCGACCCGGGAGAAGATCAGGTCGCTCTCCTCGACGACGGGCCCCCGCCACCGGACCGGCACTCCGGGCTCACCGCCCAGCGCCGAGGGATAGCTCTCGGGCGCGTAGTCGTTGGCCAGCCGGTAGACGTGGAAGCCCGCGTCGCGCATCACCGTCAGCAGTTCGCCGATGGAGTCCCCGAGCCGGGCCATACGCTCGGGCGTCACCTCGACACTGATCTCCGCGTCGGGCCGCAGGCTGTCCAGCATCGGCGCCAGCCCGCGGACGACACTCCCCTCCGCGCCCTCGACGTCGATCTTGATCACCCGGGCGTTCGCGATCTCCGCCGGGTCGAGGAGCTCCGGCAGGGGCCGCGCCTCGATCTCGAAAGTGGACTCCGCCGGGCCGTCGTACGGGACGATGCTGTTCGCGCCCATGTTGCGTGAGCCGGCGAGGACGAAGGTCAGGGTCTTGTGGCCGTCGGAGACGGCGGCGTTGAGGGCGCGGATGTTCCCGCGGGCGTTGAGCCGGCCGTGCCGCACCAGACGGCGGTGGAAGACGGGGGATGCCTCGATCGCGACGACCCTGCCCTCGTCGCCCACGAGCTGGGACGCGAGAACGCTGAAAACGCCGATGTTGGCCCCGACGTCGACGAAGCCGTCCCCCGGTCGCAGCCGGCGCCGCAGCCAGGCCGTCATGTGCGGCTCCCAGGTCCCGAACAGGTACAGGTACCGCTGGATGAGATCCTGCGTGTCCACGGCGAACAGGTCGCCGGAACGCACTCCGACGACTCGCCGGCGCGGGTGCTCGCGCAGATGGGGGTTCAGCCAGCGCGCGGCGAGCGCCGCCTTCCCGAACGTACCGGGGGCGTTCCGCACGTAACGGCTGCCGAGCGTGACCAGGACCTCGGACACGGGCGTGCTCAGTCCTCGGATGATGCTCAGTGCTCCCCCGTGATGGTGATCGCGGCGGAGGGGCACCCCTCGGCCGCTTCCCGCACCCGTGGCGCGTCGACCTCGTGCTCGCGTCCGGGTATCACGGCACCCAGGCCGTCGACCTTGGTGAAGACGGACGGGGCCCGGTGGACGCAGTCGCCGGAGCCATAGCACTGCTCGGGGTCGACGGAGATCCTCATACACACTCCAGCGGCGCTCGAACGGGAACCATCACGACGTGCCTGCCCGCGGATCGCCGCGCTGAATCCGTCCTGACCGCTTGCCCATCGGCCCGGCGCTCGCGAGATCGTCCGCGTCCGTCGGCATGGTTCGGCACCGGTCCCTCCCCTCGTGGGGACCGGAGCCAAGCCATGCCGACGGCGTTCGGTACGCGGTACCGGACGGGATCGGGGAGGGCTGGGGCACCAAAAGCTGACCGAGAACGTGCGGCCTCATGGGGTGACTCTCCGGGCGCTGGGCCGCTGACCTGTCCGGGTGTCGGGCGGGCGACTCGCCACTGCGACGTGATCCTGCCAGCTGAGGTCGCCGCCGAGGAGGTTCCGGCGCAGCGGCCATGACGTAGCCGCAGGTCAGGCATATAGAGTGAGTTTTCCGGTCCGGACGTCCAGGTGCGGGGGAAGTAAGGAGTGGAGACCTTGAGTTTCGACTCAGGGGCACGCACGGCCTTCGCGGAACGTCTCGCTCTGCTGTACAAGGAGGCGGGCAACCCTCCCCTCAAACGCGTGTCCGAGGCGGTCGTCCGGCTCCAGCGGGTCGACGAACGAGGGCGGCCCGTGCGGGTCTCCGCCCAGCGGATCAGCGACTGGCGACGGGCCAAGAACGTACCCGCCCAGTTCCCCGCCCTCGCGGCGGTGCTGCATGTACTCATCCCCCTGGCGCGGCGCGCGCGCCCCGCACCGGTGTCCGCGGGCCTGTACGACCTGACCCAGTGGCAGCGCCTGTGGGAGCGGGCGGTGGCCGACCCGACCGGCGAACGCCCCGCGCCGTCCACCGCTGTGGACGAGGAGCACCCTCCGGCCGAGGCCCCGGCCGTCCCCGGCGGTGTCTGCCCCTACCGCGGCCTGGCCGCGTACCGCCGGCAGGACGCCGACTGGTTCTTCGGGCGGGAGCGGAGCACCGACGCCCTGGTCGCCCAGCTCCGCGCGGCAGAGGACTCGGGTGGCCTGGTCATGCTCGTGGGCGCCTCCGGGGCGGGCAAGTCCTCCCTGCTGAACGCCGGCCTGGTGCCTGCGCTGCGCAAGGGCGCGCTGGGCGACGGGGTCGGCGAGGACGACGGGACCGGCCGGCCCAGGGAAGTACTCCAGCTCGTACCGGGAGGCGATCCGCTCGGGGATCTGGCCCGCCGGATCCCCGAGCTCGCGCCGGTCGTGGCCGCCGTCTCCGCCATCTCCACCGTCTCCACCACCAGGGATGCGGCGGAGGAGAAACCGGGCGCTCCGGAAACCGCACGGGCGGCCAGGGACGCCTTCACGGCGTGGGCCCGCGGCAGAGCGGAATCGGCGTCGGAATCGGCGACCGAAGCAGCGTCAGAGTCGGTGACGGAGTCGGCATCGGCATCGACACCCCGTCCGGTCGTCATCGTGGACCAGTTCGAGGAGATCTTCACCCTCTGCGCCGACGACTCGGACCGGCGCGTGTTCGTCCAGCTCCTCCAGGCCGCCTGCGCGCCCGGCGGTCCGGACGACCCGGCGCCCGTGCTCGTGGCCCTCGGTGTACGCGCGGACTTCTACGAGCAGTGCCTTCGCCACCCCGAGCTGGCCGACGCGCTGCAGCACCGGCACATGGTGCTGGGGCCGCTGACCACCGCGGAACTGCGCGAGGCGGTGAACGGTCCGGCCCGGGCCGTGGGCATGGAGCTCGAACCTGGGCTGGCGGAGTTGATCATCCGGGAGGTGAGCACCGGCGGCCCGCGCGGTGGGGGTCCCTCCCACGCCTTTCGGGCTGTGGGGGAGCACGACGCGGGCGTGCTGCCGCTCCTCTCCCACGCCCTGCTCGCCACCTGGCAGCGCCGCAAGGCGGGCCGGCTGACGCTGGCCGGGTACCGCGCGGCCGGCGGAATCCAGGGAGCGGTGGCGGCGACCGCAGAGCGGGCCTGGTCGGACCTCGACCCGGCGGCCCGCGCGGCCGCACGGCTGCTCCTGCTCAGGCTGGTCCGGGTGAGCGAGGACACCCAGACCACCCGTAGGCGGGGCACACGGCGCCGGCTGGCGCAGGAGTCGAGGGACCCCGGCAAGACGGAGGAGTCGCTGGAAGCGCTGGTGCGCGCCCGGCTGGTGACACTCGACGCGGAGACCGTGGAGATCACCCATGAGGCGCTGCTCCACGCCTGGCCGCGCCTGCGCGACTGGATCGACGAGGACCGCACCGGCAATCTGCTGCGCCAGCGGCTGGAGGAGGACGGCCGGGCCTGGGAGGAGTCGAACCGCGACGCCTCGCTGCTCTACCGGGGCTCCCGGCTGGAGCGGGCCCGCGGCTGGGCGGAGTCGGCCGACGGCACGTTCCTGACCCGGAGCGCGGTGGATTTCCTGGCCGCCGCGGTGAGACTGCGCAAACGCTCCGTCCTGATCAGCCGTGCCGCGGTGTCGGCACTGGTCGTCCTCGCGCTGGTGGCGGTCGGTTCGGCGGTGGTCGCCTGGCAGCAGCGCAACGACGCGGTGTTCGAGCAGGTGGTGGCCGAGGCGGACCGGGTCCAGTACACGGACCCGTCGCTGTCGGCCCAGCTCGACCTGGCGGCGCACCGCCTGCGGCCGGACGACGAGGACGTGCGGAACCGGCTGATATCGATCGTGAACGCGCCACTGGCCACACCGCTCCTCGGGCACACGGGCGCCGTCTACCTCACCTCCTTCAGCCCGGACGGGCGGACCCTGGCGACGGCGAGCTACGACCGGACGGTGCGGCTGTGGGACGTGTCGGACCCCGCGCGTCCCGAGCCGCTGGGCAAGCCGCTCACCGGCCACACGAGCTGGGTCAGCTCCGCGGTGTTCAGCCCGGACGGCCGCACCCTGGCCGGTGCCTCGGACGACGGCACGATCCGGCTCTGGGACATCAGCGACCTGAGCCACCCGCGCCCGCTCGGTGCCCCCCTGGCCGGTCACGGCGGCACCGTCTACCTGCTCGCGTTCAGCCCGGACGGCCGCACGCTGGCCTCCGCCCACGACGACCACGCCGTCCGGCTGTGGGACGTGGCCGACCCGCGTCGGCCGAAGGCGCTGGACACCTTGACGGGCCCCACCGCGGCGGTGCGCTCGGTGGCGTTCAGCCCCGACGGCCGCACGCTGGCGTCAGGCGGCGACGACAACAGGGTCCGGCTGTGGAACGTCGACGACCCGGGCGACGCGACGCCGATCGGCGAACCGCTGGCCGGTCACACCGGGCTGGTGCACTCCGTGGCCTTCAGCCCCGACGGCCGCACACTCGCCAGCGGCGGCGCGGACGACACCGTACGGCTCTGGGACGTGGCCGATCCACGCGACGCGTCACGGATCGGCTCGCCGCTGACCGGCCACACCGGCCCCATCTGGTCCGTGGCCTTCAGCCCCGACGGGGACATGCTCGCCGCGAGCAGCGCGGACAGCACCGCGAGCCTCTGGAACGTCAGCGACCCGGCCTACCCGTCCCAGATCGGCATGCCCCTGGCGGGAAGCAGCGGAGAGATGTACGCCCTCGGCTTCAGCCCCGACGGCCGCACGCTCGCCACCGGCAGCGGAGACAGCAAGGTGCGCCTGTGGTCGCTGCCGACGTCGGACATGATCGGCCGCAGCGGGGCCTTCCGTCCGGACGGTCACGTACTGGCCACGGCGGCGCGCGACGGAAGGATCCGGCTGTGGAACGTGACGGACCCCGCCCGGCCCGTGTCCCTGGGCGAACCCTTCCGCCCGGCGGAGGGCGACGTACGTTCCCTCGTGTTCTCCCCGGACGGCGACACCCTCGCGGTCCTGACGGGAAGCAGCGCGGTACAGCTGTGGAACGTCACGGACCCGTCCCGGCCCACCGCCCACGGGCCACCCGTTGTGCTGCGCACCCGCTACGCGGGCCCCGACGCCCTGGCGTTCAGCCCGAACGGCCGCACGATGGCCACCGCGTACGACGACCGCACCATCCAGCTGTGGAACACCGACGACCCGTCCCGCCCCCGCCCGCTCGGCAAGCCGCTCACCGGCCACACGGGATACGTCAACACCCTCGTCTTCGGCCCGAACGGCCGCACCCTCGCCAGCGGCAGCGCGGACGACACCGTACGGCTCTGGGACGTGAGCGACCCCCGGCACGCCGCCCGTCTCGGCGCACCCCTCACGGGACACCTCGGCCCCGTCAACGCGCTGGCCTACAGCCCGGACGGCCATACGCTGGCCAGCGGCAGCGACGACGGCACGGTCCGGCTCTGGAACGTCGCCGATCCCCGCCGGACGGCCCCGTCGGACTCCACGCTCGCCGGCCACACCGACTCGGTGGTGTCGCTGACGTTCAGCCGGGACGGCGACACCCTGTCCAGCGGCGCCAACGACAACACGGTCCGGCTCTGGGACGTCCACACCCCCGCCGAGGCCGCGCCCATCGGGGAGTCGATGAGCCCCAACGCCAAGACGGGCGGCTTCCTGTCCTTCAGCCCCGTCAGTCACATGCTCGGGGTGTCCAGCGGCACGGACACCGTACGGCTGTGGAACCTCGACGTGGACGACGCCATCGACCGCATCTGCTCGGCCACCCGGGGCGTGCTGACCGAGGAGAAGTGGCACGAGTACCTGCCACGCCTCTCGTACGAGCGCCCGTGCGATGAGTGAATGTCCCCCACCACGCATCCGGCCTTGTTAGCCTTGGCCACAGCCCGACCGCTGACGCATCCCCCGTCGCCAGCGGTCGGGCGTTTTCACGTGCCGCAGCCGGGGACGCCGCGTAGATGCCGCCGGAGATGTCAAAGACCCCCAGCCGCTACCGACTGGGGGTCTTTTCGCTGGTGGGGCTAACAGGATTTGAACCTGTGGCCTCATCCTTATCAGGGATGCGCTCTAACCAACTGAGCTATAGCCCCGCCGCGCTCTGCGGTGTATGTCCCGCGCGCTGACTCCTGAAGATTAGCGCACGAGGCGGGCAGTCCCAAAATCGGTTGTCGCGAGGCCCGCGAGTGACGATCACTCGTCCTCGGCGAGCGTCAGCTCCACGCCGCCGACGAAGCCGGCGGACAGGTTGTAGATGAACGCGCCGAGCGTGGCCAGCGCCGTCGCGAGGACGACGTCGACGACCGCGATGACCGTCGCGAACAGCAGCACGTTGGGCAGCGACAGGAACGACTGCAGGTCGAAGCCGTTGGACTCGTTCGAGCCGGTCGCCTCGGAGATCGTGCCGCCGACGGTCGAGAAGACGCCCATGGCGTCCATGACCATCCACAGCACGGCGGACGCGACGATCGTGCAGATGCCGAGCGCGATGGAGAGCAGGAAGCTGACCTTCATCACCGACCACGGGTCGGCCTTCGCCACGCGCAGGCGTGCCTTGCGGACGCGGGGCGTGGTGCGGGCGCCGGTGCGCGGGCGGCGCACGGCGGCGGACGCGTTGCCGCCCTGGGTCTGGTAGGCCTGGGGCGGGTGGTACGGCCCGCCGGGCTGCTGGGGCTGCCGTTCTCCCGGCAGCGGCGAGGCCGCCGCTTGCGTCTGCTGGCCTCGGGTGTCCGTCACAGTTCCCCCCTGGGATCCATGCGTCTTGGACGAGCTCGCCGAGCGGGAGTCGGTCGCGTCGTCATCGATCTTGCGCAGTTGAGTCGTGTGCGAATCCGTCGCACGCGCGGCGGAGCCACGGCCGCCGCCGTCCGTTTCCGTACCCCTGGAGGTACCGGCCGACCCGGCGCCCGTGGCTCCGCTCACGATGACTCTCTCCTCGTGCTACTCGGCCGAGGGCGCCTCACCCTCGTCCGTGCCGGTGGTCGCGGCACCTTCGGCGGTCTCGTCGACGACCACATCGCCGTCGACCTCCTCCGCCTCGCGTCCCGCCTCGGCGTTGCGTGCGATGCCGACGACGGCATCGCGCTTGCCCAGATTGATCAGTTGGACGCCCATGGTGTCACGGCCCGTCTCCCTGACCCCGCTGACTCGCGTACGAATCACACCGCCCGAGAGTGTGATGGCGAGGATCTCGTCGTGCTCCTCGACCACCAGCGCGCCCACGAGCGATCCACGGTCCTCGACGATCTTGGCAGCCTTGATGCCGAGGCCGCCGCGGCCCTGGACGCGGTACTCGTCGACAGAGGTCCGCTTCGCGTACCCGCCGTCGGTGGCAGTGAACACGAACGTACCGGCTCGAACAACATTCATCGAGAGCAGCTGGTCCCCTTCGCGGAAACTCATGCCCTTGACGCCCGAGGTGGCACGCCCCATCGGGCGCAGCGTGTCGTCCGAGGCGGTGAACCTGATCGACTGTGCCTTCTTGCTGATCAGCAGCAGATCGTCCTCGGCCGAGACCAGTTCGGCTCCGATCAGCTCGTCGTCGCTGCCGTCCGCCTGCTCACGCAGGTTGATGGCGATCACGCCGCCCGAGCGCGGCGAGTCGTAGTCCTTCAGCGGCGTCTTCTTCACCAAGCCCGCCTTGGTCGCCAGGACCAGGTAGGGCACCGCCTCGTAGTCGCGGATCGCGCGGATCTGGGCGATCGACTCGTCCGGCTGGAACGCCAGCAGATTCGCCACGTGCTGGCCGCGCGCGTCCCGTCCGGCGTCGGGCAGCTCGTACGCCTTCGCCCGGTAGACCCGGCCCTTGTTGGTGAAGAACAGCAGCCAGTGGTGCGTGGTGGACACGAAGAAGTGGTTGACGATGTCGTCTTCCTTGAGCTTCGTGCCGCGTACGCCCTTGCCGCCGCGCTTCTGGGCCCGGTAGTCGTCGGTCTTGGTGCGCTTGATGTAGCCGCCCCGCGTGACCGTGACGACGATGTCCTCTTCGGCGATCAGGTCCTCGATGGACATGTCGCCCTCGTACGGGATCAGCTTGGTCTTGCGGTCGTCGCCGTACTTCTCGACGAGCGCGGTCAGCTCCTCGCCGACGATCCCGCGCTGGCGGACCGGGGAGGCGAGGATCTCGTTGTACTCGGTGATCTTCGCCTGGAGCTCGTCGTGCTCCCGGACGATCTTCTGGCGCTCCAGCGCCGCCAGGCGGCGCAGCTGCATCTCCAGGATCGCGTTGGCCTGGATCTCGTCGATGTCGAGGAGGTCCATCAGGCCGCCGCGCGCGATCTCGACGGTGTCGCTGCGCCGGATCAGCGCGATGACCTCGTCGATGGCGTCCAGGGCCTTGAGCAGGCCGCGCAGGATGTGCGCCCGCTCCTCGGCCTTGCGCAGCCGGAACTTCGTACGCCGGACGATGACCTCGATCTGGTGGTTCACCCAGTGGCGGATGAACGCGTCCAGGGAGAGGGTGCGCGGCACGCCGTCGACCAGGGCCAGCATGTTGGCGCTGAAGTTCGACTGCAGGTCGGTGTGCTTGTACAGGTTGTTCAGCACGACCTTGGCGACCGCGTCCCGCTTGAGCACGATGACCAGGCGCTGGCCGGTGCGGGACGACGTCTCGTCACGGACGTCGGCGATGCCGCCGATCTTGCCGTCCTTCACCAGGTCGGCGATCTTCTGCGCGAGGTTGTCGGGGTTGGTCTGGTACGGCAGCTCCGTGACCACCAGGCACTGGCGGTTCTGGATCTCCTCGACCTCGACGACCGCGCGCATGGTGATCGAGCCGCGCCCGGTGCGGTAGGCCTCCTCGATGCCGTTGCGGCCCACCACCAGCGCGCCGGTCGGGAAGTCGGGGCCCTTGATGCGCTCGATGAGCGCGTCGAGCAGGTCCTCGTGCGAGGCCTCGTAGTTCTCCAGGTACCACTGGGCGCCGGCCGCGACCTCGCGCAGGTTGTGCGGCGGGATGTTGGTCGCCATGCCGACCGCGATCCCGGCCGAGCCGTTGATCAGCAGGTTCGGGAAGCGGGCGGGCAGGACGGTCGGCTCCTGGGAGCGGCCGTCGTAGTTGTCCGTGAAGTCGACGGTCTCCTCGTCGATGTCACGGACCATCTCCATGGCCAGCGGCGCCATCTTGCACTCGGTGTACCGCATGGCCGCCGCCGGGTCGTTGCCCGGCGAGCCGAAGTTGCCGTTGGAGTCGACGAGCGGCATCCGCATCGACCACGGCTGGGCGAGGCGGACCAGGGCGTCGTAGATGGAGCTGTCGCCGTGCGGGTGGTAGTTGCCCATGACGTCGCCGACGACGCGCGCGCACTTGTAGAAGCCGCGCTCGGGGCGGTAGCCGCCGTCGTACATGGCGTACAGCACGCGGCGGTGCACGGGCTTGAGGCCGTCGCGGACGTCGGGCAGCGCACGCGAGACGATGACGGACATCGCGTAGTCGAGGTAGGAGCGCTGCATCTCCGTCTCGAGCCCGACGGGCTCGACACGCATGGCCAGGGCGTCACCCTCGGGCGTCGTCACAGGAGTGTTCTCGTCGGTCATTGCTGGTGAAGGTCCTTCCAGGTGCGGTCAGCTGAGACCGACTCAGATGTCGAGGAAGCGGACGTCCTTGGCGTTGCGCTGGATGAACGCGCGCCGGGCCTCGACGTCCTCGCCCATCAGCACCGAGAACAGGTCGTCGGCCTGCGCGGCGTCGTCGAGCGTGACCTGGCCGAGCACCCGGTGCTCCTGGTCCATGGTCGTGATGCGCAGCTCCTCGGCGTTCATCTCGCCGAGGCCCTTGAAGCGCTGCACGGAGTCCTCGCGGATGCGCTTGCCGGCGTTGCGGCCCATCTCGATCAGCGCGTCGCGCTCGCGGTCGGAGTACGCGTACTCGAAGTCGTCCCGGCCCCACTTGATCTTGTAGAGCGGCGGACGGGACAGGTACACGTGCCCGGCCTCGACCAGCGGCCGCATGAAGCGGAACAGGAAGGTCAGCAGCAGGGTGTTGATGTGCTGGCCGTCGACGTCGGCGTCCGCCATCAGGATGATCTTGTGATAGCGGAGCTTCTCGATGTCGAAGTCCTCGTGCACACCCGTGCCGAACGCGGAGATCATCGCCTGGATCTCCTGGTTCTGCAGGATCCGGTCGATGCGCGCCTTCTCGACGTTGAGGATCTTGCCGCGGATCGGGAGGATCGCCTGGTACTGCGGGTTCCGGCCGGACTTGGCGGAGCCGCCGGCGGAGTCGCCCTCGACGATGAAGATCTCGCACTTGATCGGGTCGTTCGACTGGCAGTCGGACAGCTTGCCCGGCAGCGACGCCGTCTCCAGCAGGCCCTTACGACGCGTCAGGTCACGGGCCTTGCGTGCCGCCACGCGCGCGTAGGCCGCCTGGATGCCCTTGCGGATGATGTCCGCGGCCTCGTTCGGATTGCGGTCGAGCCAGTCGGTCAGGTGCTCGTAGACCACCCGCTGGACGAAGGTCTTGACCTCCGTGTTGCCCAGCTTGGTCTTGGTCTGGCCCTCGAACTGCGGCTCGCCCAGCTTCACCGAGATGATCGCCGTCAGACCCTCGCGGATGTCGTCACCCGTGAGGTTGTCGTCCTTCTCGCGCAGCAGCCGCTTGTCGCGCGCGTACTTGTTGATCAGCGAGGTCAGCGCCGCACGGAAGCCCTCCTCGTGCGTACCGCCCTCGTGCGTGTGGATGATGTTGGCGAAGGAGTACACGCCCTCGGTGTAGCCGCCGTTCCACTGCATCGCGATCTCGAGGGACAGGCTCTTGTCCTTGTCCTCGGCCTCGAGGTCGATCACGGTGGGGTGCACCAGGTCTCCCTTGCGGGAGTTGAGGTACTTCACGAAGTCGACGATGCCGCCCTCGTAGTGGTACGAGACGCTCTTGACCTCGTGCTTCTCGTCCTCGCCCGCCTCGTCCGCACCGGCGGTGGCCTTCGCTGACTCGCGCTCGTCGGTGAGGTTGATCCGCAGGCCCTTGTTGAGGAAGGCCATCTCCTGGAAGCGCCGGGACAGCGTCTCGAAGGAGTAGTCGGTGGTCTCGAAGATGTCACCGTCGGCCCAGAAGGTGACCGACGTGCCGGTCTCCTCGGTGGCCTCGTGCCGAGCCAGCGGTGCCGTGGGGACACCCAGCTTGTAGTCCTGCGTCCAGCGGTGGCCGTCGGTCCTGACCTCTACGGCAACCCTCGTGGAGAGGGCGTTGACGACGGAGACACCCACGCCGTGCAGACCACCGGAGACCGCGTAACCGCCGCCGCCGAACTTGCCGCCCGCGTGCAGCACGGTCAGCACGACCTCGACGGCGGGCTTGCCCTCGGAGGGGACGATGCCCACCGGGATGCCACGGCCGTTGTCGACGACCCGGACACCGCCGTCGGCGAGGATCGTGACGTCGACCGTGTCCGCGTGGCCGGCCAGCGCCTCGTCGACGGAGTTGTCCACGACCTCCTGCACCAGGTGATGCAGACCACGTTCACCGGTCGAGCCGATATACATACCGGGTCGCTTGCGGACCGCGTCCAGACCCTCGAGGACGGTGATGGCACTGGCGTCGTACGAGGCGGGCACCTCGGCGTTCGAGGTGCTCACCGCGTCGTTCACGCCGGTGTCGGTGGACGGGTTGTTCTCGTTGGGGTTGCCGGAATCGGCCACGAAGCGCCCTTTCTGGCACAGCACGAGCCGGGCTCGTCGGCGGATTGCCGGAGCGGCTGCGGCATGTTGCGTTGGTAAGCCTTGATCAGCGTTGCTCAGCTAGTCCCGGACGGTCCCCACGTTCGGGGCGGGATTGTCTTCCATTCTACCGGTAGCACTGACACTGATGGGGGTTTGCCGGTACCTGAGTCCGCATGTGCCGCCCTGAACCAGGCTCGTCCGACTCCCGATATGGGGATGGGGGCCCCAAGAGGCTCACAACGGCACTCAGCGCTTCGAGGCGTCAACCCTTGGCTACTTGGGAGTCAGATCGGGATTCGCAACCGCGTGCGGTTGCGCGACGAAGGGTGCGTCGAAGGTTCACACCCGCCGGCGCCGCCCAATTATGTGAGGTACATCACCTACCTCTGACGGGGTGCCAGATCACCCGCGGACCGCCCGCGGCTCACCCGTAGGTGTCGCCAGGGCCCCGGCTGCCGGGCGCTCGCAGCGGCCCGTAACGACGGCCGGGACCGCCGGCACCACCGGGCCCCAGCACCTTGATCAGCCGTACCGACCCGTGCCCGAGATCCTCGTTCAGGCGGGCCACCAGCGTCGGGGCGAGCAACCGCAGATTCGTCGCCCACGCCGTCGAGTCGCAGCGGACGACCAGCACCCGCTCGTCCTCGTCGTACCGCTCCGGCACACAGTGCTTCGCCACGTCCGCACCGACGATCTCCGGCCAGCGGCCCATCACCCCGCCCACCGCGGCCGGCGTCTCCCAGCCGCGCTCGGTGATCAGCCGGTTGATCGCCGAACCCAACGCCATCGGGTCGCGGCCGTCGGCACGCGCCCCGGAGCGCAGGCCCCCGCGCCGCGCCTGCTTCTTCTGCTGCGCGGCGTCCCCACGCGCGCGTGCCGCCTCCCGCGCCGCCCTGAGCGCCACGCGCGCGAGATCGACACCCGACGGCTCCGGGCTCCCGCCCTTGCCGGTGCCCCTGCCGTCGCCGGTGCCGTTGGCGTCGCCATTGCCGGACGACTGCCCGGGAAGCGGTTCGTCCGCGCTCATACGCGCTCCACCGCGCCCTCGGCCACCGTGAACCGCGCACCCGCCAGCACACCCGGAACGTCGTCATCGACCGCGGCCGTCACCAGCACCTGCTCACCGGGCGCCACCAACTCGGCCAGCCGCTCCCGGCGCCGCGCGTCCAGCTCGGCGAAAACGTCGTCGAGGACGAGGACCGGCTCATTGCCCTCCGCCCTGAGAAGGTCGAACGACGCCAGCCGCAACGCCAGGGCGTACGACCACGACTCGCCGTGGGAGGCGTACCCCTTGGCGGGCAGCGAGCCGAGTTTGAGAAGCAGATCGTCACGATGGGGCCCCACCAGGGTGACGCCCCGCTCGATCTCCTGCTTGCGCGCCTCGGCGAGCGCGGCCATCAGCTGCTCGAACAGATCCTCGCGCGTGTGCGCCTCGCCGGGTGCCGAGGGCTTGTACTCCAGGGCGACGGGGCCACCACCCGGCGCCAGCTGCTCGTACGCCTTGTCCGCCAGCGGCTGCACGGCGGCGATCAGGTCGAGGCGCTGAGCCAGCAGCTCGGCACCCGCGCGCGCGAGGTGCTGGTCCCAGACGTCGAGGGTGGACAGGTCCATCGTGCGCCCGCCGTGCCGACGCGCGAGCGCCGCCGACTTCAGCAGGGTGTTGCGCTGCTTGAGGACACGGTCGTAGTCGGAGCGCACTCCGGCCATGCGCGGGGAGCGGGCGGTGATCAGCTCGTCCAGGAAGCGGCGCCGCTCACCGGGGTCGCCCTTCACCAGCGCGAGGTCCTCGGGCGCGAACAGCACGGTGCGCACGATGCCGAGCACGTCACGTGGCTTGACCTGCGTGGATCTGTTGATACGGGCACGGTTGGCGCGGCCCGGGTTCAGCTCCAGCTCGATCAGCTGCTGCCGTTCGCCCTGCCTGACCTGGGCGCGGATCACGGCGCGCTCGGTGCCCATGCGGACCAGGGGCGCGTCGGAGGAGACCCGGTGACTGCCGAGCGTGGCGAGATAGCCGACCGCCTCGACGAGATTCGTCTTGCCCTGCCCGTTCGGCCCGACGAAGGCGGTGACGCCCGGGTCCAGCGGAACCTCGACCCGGGCGTACGAGCGGAAGTCGGCCAGCGACAGATGCGTGACGTGCATGGTCGTTCGCCGACCTCCCCAACCTTCGGGTGTTGACCTTCCGGTGTTGACCTTCGGGTGTTGCTTACTTCTTCTCGACCGCGTGGCCGCCGAACTGATTGCGCAGCGCGGCGATCATCTTCATCTGCGGCGAGTCGTCCTGCCGGGACGCGAACCGCGCGAACAGCGACGCCGTGATCGCCGGCAGGGGCACCGCGTTGTCGATCGCGGCTTCCACAGTCCAGCGTCCCTCACCGGAGTCCTGTGCATAACCCCGCAGGTCACCCAGGTGCTCGTCCTCGTCGAGCGCGTTGACCGCCAGGTCCAGCAGCCAGGAACGGATCACCGTCCCCTCCTGCCAGGACCGGAAGACCTCGCGGACGTTCTCCACGGAGTCGACCTTCTCCAGCAGCTCCCAGCCCTCGGCATAGGCCTGCATCATCGCGTACTCGATGCCGTTGTGGACCATCTTCGCGAAGTGGCCCGCGCCCACCTTGCCGGCGTGCACGGCACCGAAGTCGCCCTCCGGCTTGAGGGCGTCGAAGACCGGCTGCACCTTGGCGACGTTCTCGGCGTCGCCGCCGTACATCAGCGCGTAGCCGTTCTCCAGGCCCCACACGCCGCCGGAGACCCCGCAGTCGACGAAGCCTATGCCCTTGGCGGCCAGCTCCTCGGCGTGCTTCTCGTCGTCCGTCCAGCGGGAGTTCCCGCCGTCCACGACCACGTCACCGGGCTCCAGCAGCTCGCCGAGCCGGTCGACGGTGGCCTGAGTGGCCTCGCCGGCCGGGACCATGACCCAGACCACGCGCGGGGCGGCGAGCTTGCCCACAAGCTCTTCCAGGCTGTGGACATCGGCGAGGTCCGGATTGCGGTCGTATCCGACGACGGTGTGGCCCGCGCGGCGGATCCGCTCGCGCATGTTGCCGCCCATCTTGCCGAGGCCGACGAGACCGAGCTCCATCAGTTGCGTTCCTTAGGTGTGCGAGGTGGCGGGACGGCACGTCCTAACCCGCCGGATGCGTGCCGCGGCACTTTCGTACCCACGTCCGAGCCTAAACCCGGACGCCCGTGCACAGCTGTGGGCGTACGCGCTCATACGTACGCCCTCACCTGCGGGTTTGTCCCCACCTTGTGGACCGCTGACGCCGAGCCCGGAGGACTCGACTGCTCAGCCGCTCAGCCGCTCAGCCGCTCAGCCGCACCGGCATGATCAGGTACTTGTAGGCGTCGTCGGCCTCGGCGTCCACCGCGGGCTTGCCGCTGAGCAGCGCCGGCTTCGTGGACGTCGTGAAGGACAGCTGCGCCACCGGCGAGTCGATCGCGCTCAGGCCGTCCAGCAGGAACGTCGGGTTGAAGGCGATCGAGATGTCGTCGCCCTCCAACTGCGCGTCGACCCTTTCCACAGCCTGTGCGTCGTCGCTGGAGCCGGCCTCCAGGATGAGCACGCCCTGCTCGAAGCTGAGCCGCACCGGGGTGTTGCGCTCGGCGACCAGGGCCACGCGCTTGACGGCCTCCACGAAGGGGGCGGTCTCGATCACGGCGACGCTGTTGAACTCCGTCGGGAACAGCGTCTTGTACTTCGGGAGGTCGCCCTCCAGCAGACGCGTCGTCGTCCGGCGGCCCGCGCCCTCGAAACCGATCAGGCCCTCGCCCGCACCCGAGCCGGACAGCGCCAGGATCACCTGGTCGCCGCTGGTCAGTGCCTTGGCGGTGTCCTGGAGCGTCTTGGCGGGCACCAGGGCGACCGCGGAGACCTCGGGGTTCTCCGGCTTCCACAGGAACTCGCGGACCGCGAAGCGGTAGCGGTCGGTGGAGGCGAGCGTCACCGAGTCGCCCTCGATCTCGATGCGCACACCGGTGAGGACGGGCAGCGTGTCGTCCCGGCCGGCGGCGATGGCGACCTGCTGCACGGCGGAGGCGAAGACCTCGCCGGGGACCGTGCCGGTCGCCTCCGGCATCTGCGGCAGCGCCGGGTACTCCTCCACCGGCAGGGTGTGGAGGGTGAACCGCGAGGAGCCGCAGACCACCGTCGCCCGTACACCGTCTGTGGAAATCTCCACCGGCCGGTTGGGGAGGGCGCGGGAGATGTCGGCGAGCAGGCGGCCGGAGACGAGGACCGTGCCCTCCTCGTCGATCTCCGCCTCCACCGAGACCCGCGCGGAGACCTCGTAGTCGAAGCTGGACAGGCTCAGCTGCCCCTCCTCGGCCTTCAGCAGCAGGCCCGCGAGGACCGGCGCCGGCGGACGGGCCGGGAGGCTGCGAGCCGCCCAGGCCACTGCCTCCGCGAGTACGTCGCGTTCCACCCGGATCTTCACTGTTGCCGCCTCCTGCTGTTGCCGGCGCTTCTCGCCCTGCCTGGCCTTCGTCGTGTGGGTCGGTGTCGTCGGTCCCGGTGAGGGGCAGAACACCGGGGACCAGTCTGACGCACCCCACTGACAGTAGGTGCCGTTCGGGGTCAAGTCGTGACGAGGGGCGGTCGGGCCCGAGAGAGCGAGTTGTGCACAGGACCCGCTTCGAAACGAATTCCGCACTCTCTCTAGTCGCTAGTAGTAGTAGGGCCTGTGGATACCGTGGATAACCTCGTTTGCCCAGGTCAGAGCAGGAATTTTGTCCACCGACCCTGTGGGCGGAGCCGGTGGACAACCGGGCGTATCTGTGGAGAACAGAAAGTTCTGCACACTCCGTGCACAGGAAGAGGCGAGTTCTCCCCAGAGCCGTCCCCAGGCTTGCCCATGTTTCCCACAGCCCAACCTGGCACCTTGATGTGACGCCTTTCACTCGACGCGGTGACAGGGCGCGTCGCGTTGCCGAACAGTGGACAGGCATGTGGAGAAGCTGGGGATCGCTGGGGACAACCCGCTCCAGCCTGTGGGTTGCCCGTGGACAACTGGATGCACAGCCTGTGGATCATTTCTTCGTCCACAGGCTGTGGAGATCGTTCGTCCACGAATCCACAGGGAGCTGACCTGCCCTGATGATCCCTCAACACCCTGGCCTGTGGACAGGATCGGGACAACTTCCCAGTCCCCAAGGTGTGGACGGAAAAAAGTCGCCGAATCTGTGGAGGACGCCCGTAACCCGGCAGGTATTCGAACAGCGGGCAGGACGGCAGTGCGATCCCCCGGGCGCACAAAGGGCGCCCCAGGATGTCCAGGGGCGCCCGTGCGGCCGGTGCCGGCGGCCGTCAGCCGTTCTTGATGCGGTTGGTCAGCTCGGTCACCTGGTTGTAGATGGAGCGCCGCTCGGCCATCAGATTGCGGATCTTGCGGTCGGCGTGCATCACCGTGGTGTGGTCCCGGCCCCCGAACAGCGCGCCGATCTTCGGCAGCGAGAGGTCCGTCAGCTCGCGGCACAGGTACATGGCGATCTGCCGGGCCGTCACCAGCGCGCGTCCGCGCGAGGTGCCGCACAGGTCCTCGACGGTGAGGCCGAAGTAGTCGGCGGTGGCGCCCATGATGGCCGTGGACGTGATCTCGGGGGCGGAGTCCTCGCCGCCGGGGATCAGGTCCTTGAGGACGATCTCCGTCAGGCCCAGGTCGACCGGCTGCCGGTTGAGGGAGGCGAACGCCGTCACCCGGATCAGCGCGCCCTCCAGCTCGCGGATGTTGCGCGAGATGCGGGACGCGATGAACTCGAGTACCTCGGGTGGGGCGTTGAGCTGCTCCTGTACGGCCTTCTTGCGCAGGATCGCGATGCGGGTCTCCAGCTCGGGCGGCTGGACGTCGGTGATCAGGCCCCACTCGAAACGGTTCCGCAGCCGGTCCTCCAGCGTGACCAGCTGCTTGGGCGGCCGGTCGGAGGAGAGCACGATCTGCTTGTTGGCGTTGTGGAGCGTGTTGAAGGTGTGGAAGAACTCCTCCTGCGTCGACTCCTTGTCCGCGAGGAACTGGATGTCGTCGACGAGCAGGATGTCCATCTCGCGGTAGCGCTTGCGGAAGCTGTCGCCCTTGCCGTCGCGGATGGAGTTGATGAACTCGTTGGTGAACTCCTCGGAGCTCACGTACCGCACGCGCGTGCCGGGGTAGAGGCTGCGGGCGTAGTGCCCGATGGCGTGCAGGAGGTGGGTCTTGCCCAGGCCCGACTCCCCGTAGATGAAGAGGGGGTTGTAGGCCTTCGCGGGCGCTTCGGCGACGGCGACGGCGGCCGCGTGGGCGAAGCGGTTGGAGGCGCCGATGACGAAGGTGTCGAAGAGGTACTTCGGGTTCAGCCGTGCGGTCGGCTCGCCGGGGCCGGTCGCCGGCGCGGGCTGTGCGGCCAGCGGGCCGGGGGCGCCGGTGGCGGGGCCCGGGCCGACGGGGCCGCCGCGGTGGACGTGGCCGGAGCCGGACGGCGACTCGGGCAGGTCCCGGCGGGGGCTGCGCTGGTCGTAGTCGCCGCGCGGCTGGTCGTAGTCGTTGCGGGGCTGCTCGTGGTCGCCGCGCTCGTGACCGCCGCGCTCGTGACCGCCGCGCTCGTAGTCACCGCGGTCGTAGTCACTGCGGTCGTAGTCACCGCGGTCATATTTACCGCGCTGGGAGTCGTACGGCGGGCGGTCAGGCGACTGCGGACGGTAGTCCTGCTGGTACGAGTCCTTCGGGTAGGGCTCCTGGCCGTAGGAGTCCTGCGGCGGTGTCGCGTAGGGGTCGCGCTCGGGGAAGCCGAGGCGCTGCTGCTGCCAGCCGTAGTCGTCCTGCTGCGCCGGGCGCGGCCAGGAGCCGGGCTCGGGGCGCTGGTACTCCTGCGGGTAGGCGGGGCGGGCGGTGGGGAGCTGGTCGGCGCGGTGGCGGCCGTATCCCTCGTACTCGTCGCGGCCGCCGCCCTGACCCTGGTGGCCGGGGGCCGGGAGCTCGGGCTCCTCGTAGCGGGGCTGCGGGCGGGCGGGCTGCGCCTGAGGGGCCGGCGGCGAAGGGTCGCCGGCGGTGTCGTCGACGGTGATCGCGATGCGGATGGGCCGGCCGCATTCGCGGCTCAGGGTCTCGCTGACGACGGGGGCGAGGCGGCCCTCCAGTACGCCTTTCGCAAATTCGTTCGGTACGGCGAGCAGAGCGGTGTCGGCGACCAGCGCGAGGGGCTGGCAGCGCCGGATCCAGTGCTCGTCCTTCGACTCGACACCCTGCCCGCGGCCCTCCCCGAGGAGTTGCTCCAGTACGCGTGGCCACACTGCGGCAAGATCGGCAGGTACGTCAGCCACAGGGCACGCTCTCTCACGGGTCCCTCGAAGGTGTGATTCGGGGACGGCTCGGGATGAAACTCGGGTGGGGCAGGGATATGGGAACGAATCGGAGTCCAGTCACGGTAGTCAGCGCGGCCGGTAGGGTTCAAGTTGTTGTCCCCAGCCTGTGGACAAGTGTCTCCCGGTCACCGCTGGTTTGACCGAATGGCGCAGTCCCACGTACCGTAACCAGGTCGAGTTGTCGATGGCTGCTGCCGCCTGCCTCCGATGGGCACAGGTCACGTCCAAGGTGATCGAAAAGCGGTGCACTCGGGCGTAACGCGAGCTACTCGTGGGCGCACGGTGACAGCCAGGACGGCACCCCGCCAACCCCGATTCTTTCTGGAGCCCCCGAGTGAGCAAGCGCACCTTCCAGCCGAACAACCGTCGCCGCGCGAAGACCCACGGCTTTCGGCTGCGTATGCGTACCCGTGCCGGCCGCGCGATTCTCGCGACTCGCCGCAGCAAGGGTCGCGCCCGTCTGTCCGCCTGATCCCGGTCAGGTCATGACATCGTGCTGCCCACCGAGAACCGGCTGAGGCGGCGCGAGGACTTCGCGACCGCGGTACGACGAGGTCGCCGGGCCGGCCGTCCGGCCCTCGTCGTCCACCTTCGAAGCGGTGCCACGGACCCGCACGCGCCTGGGGAGAGCGCTCCCCCGACACGTGCGGGTTTCGTCGTGAGCAAAGCTGTGGGTGGTGCGGTGGTGCGCAACAAGGTGAAGCGCAGGCTTCGCCATCTGATGCGCGACCGGATCGACCTGTTTCCCCCCGGTAGCCTGGTAGTCGTACGAGCGCTACCCGGTGCGGGTGACGCCGACCATGCACAGCTGGCCCGAGACCTGGACGCCGCCCTGGAGCGGCTACTGGGAGGGGGCGCGCGATGAAGTACCCGCTGCTGGCTCTGATCAAGCTGTACCAGTGGACGATCAGTCCGCTGCTGGGGCCGGTGTGCAAGTACTACCCGTCGTGTTCCCACTACGGCTACACGGCCGTCGACCGGCACGGTGCTCTCAAGGGCACGGCGCTCACCGCCTGGCGCATCCTGCGGTGCAATCCGTGGTCGCTGGGCGGCGTGGACCATGTTCCGCCGCGGAAGCGCCCGCGGTGGCACGAAATGCTGCGTGGCGCCTGGCGTGCACGCAAGGGCGGGCCCTCCGCCGCCGAACCGGCCATCGAAGGACAGGCTTCTCCCACGAGTCCGTCCGGTCCTTCGAGCCCGGCCGCAGAGACCCAGTCCCATGCCCAAGGAGCATGATTAGTGGACACGATTGCCAGCCTCTTCAGCTTCATCACGACACCTGTCTCCTGGGTCATCGTCCAGTTCCACAGCGTGTACGGCGCCATCTTCGGCCCGGACACCGGATGGGCCTGGGGCCTGTCCATCGTGTCCCTGGTGATCCTCATCCGTATCTGCCTGATCCCGCTCTTCGTGAAGCAGATCAAGGCGACGCGCGGGATGCAGACGCTCCAGCCGGAGATGAAGAAGATCCAGGAGCGCTACAAGAACGACAAGCAGCGCCAGTCCGAAGAGATGATGAAGCTGTACAAGGAGACGGGTACCAACCCGCTCTCCTCGTGTCTTCCCATCCTGGCGCAGTCCCCGTTCTTCTTCGCCCTGTACCACGTGCTCAACAGCATCGCGTCGAACGACACCATCGGCGTGATCAACGACCGACTGCTGGAGAGCGCCCAGAAGGCTCACATCTTCGGTGCGCCGCTGGCCTCGAAGTTCACCGACGGTGCTTCCAAGGTGGAGGCTCTCGGGTCCTCGCTGACGGACGTCCGGGTCGTCACCGCGATCATGATCGTGCTGATGTCGGCGTCGCAGTTCTTCACCCAGCGCCAGCTGATGACCAAGAACGTCGACACGACGGTGAAGACGCCATTCATGCAGCAGCAGAAGATGCTGATGTACGTCTTCCCGGTCATGTTCGCCGTCTTCGGCATCAACTTCCCCGTCGGTGTCCTCGTCTACTGGCTGACCACGAACGTGTGGACCATGGGTCAGCAGATGTACGTCATCCGCAACAACCCGACGCCGGGTTCCAAGGCCCAGTCCGCCTATCTGGAGCGCCTGCACAAGAGCGTCACCCAGCACGGCAAGACGCGTGGCCGTGGTGAGAGGGCCATCGTGAAGGCCATCGTCGCCAAGGGCCGGGACCGCAACGAGTTCGAGCGGAAGTTCATCAACGGGCTGAACAAGTCGGGCCTCGCGGCCCAGGCCGACGGCACCGTGATGAAGAGTGACACCGCTGTCGCCGCCCAGACCGAGGACGGCGCGGACGCGACCGCCTCGGCCACGCCCAAGCGCCAGCAGCCCAAGCGGCAGAGCAAGTCTCAGCGCCAGTCCACGAAGGCGGCCGGCGAGTCCGAGCCCAAGACCTCGCTGACCAAGTCGGACGAGCCGCAAGACGGCAGGCAGGACGCCAAGCCTGCCGCCGCCAAGAAGCCGGCGCAGAAGTCCGGCGGCGGTGGCCGCAGCAAGGCCCAGTCCGGACAGCGCAAGGGCCCGCAGCGGCCCAAGTCCCCGTCGAAGAAGTAAGAAGGAGTCCATCCCGTGACGGAAGGCACCACCTCCGCCGCTGCCGAGGGCGCAGACACCCTGACTCGCCTCGAGAACGAGGGCGAGATCGCCGCGGACTACCTGGAGGGTCTGCTCGACATCGCCGACCTCGACGGCGACATCGACATGGACGTCGAGGCCGACCGTGCCTCTGTCTCGATCATCAGCGACTCGAACAGCCGTGACTTGCAGAAGCTGGTCGGCCGGGACGGCGAGGTGCTGGAGGCTCTGCAGGAGCTCACGCGCCTGGCCGTGCACCGGGAGACCGGCGACCGCAGTCGACTGATGCTCGACATCGCGGGTTACCGGGCCACGAAGCGGGCGGAGCTCTCCGAGCTGGGCGCCAAGGCCGCGGCCGAGGTCAGGAGCAGCGGCGAGTCCGTGCGAATGAAGCCGATGACACCGTTCGAGCGCAAGGTCGTGCACGACGCGGTCAAGGCGGCGGGGCTGCGCAGCGAGTCCGAGGGCGAGGAGCCGGAGCGCTTCGTCGTCGTGCTTCCTGCCTGATCGGTCCTCTCGTTCTCCGGCCCCGTCTGTTGCGCAGGCGGGGCCGAACTTTGTCAGCCTGATAGTTCTGGTGGTTCTGATAGCGGCGACTGGTGCGCCGGTGCCGTACGGAAGGACGGTCCCCGTGACGGAGGCAGCGGAGCTTCCCCCTGTGCCCGAGCAGGCACGTGACGTGTTCGGCGATCGGTACGCGGACGCGGTCCGCTACGCGGAACTGCTCGCCGAGGCAGGGGTGAAGCGCGGTCTGATCGGTCCGCGTGAGGTTCCCCGCCTGTGGGAGCGGCATCTGCTGAACTGCGCGGTGCTCTCGGAGGTCGTGCCCGAGGGCGTGACGGTGTGCGACGTCGGTTCGGGTGCCGGATTGCCGGGGATCCCACTGGCGCTCGTCCGGGAGGACCTGAAGATCACGCTCCTGGAGCCGCTGCTGCGGCGCACGAACTTCCTGACCGAGGTCGTGGAGCTGCTGGGCCTGGACCATGTCACCGTCGTGCGTGGCCGGGCCGAGGAGGTCATGGGGAAGATGCCGCCGGTGCATGTGGTGACCGCCCGTGCCGTTGCTCCGCTGGACCGCCTGGCCACGTGGGGGGTTCCGCTGCTGCGCCCGTACGGCGAGATGCTCGCTCTCAAGGGCGACACGGCCGAGGAGGAACTGAAGGCCGCGGCCACGGCGCTGAGCAAGTTGGGTGCCGTGGAGACGTCCATTCTGCACGTCGGTGAAGGGGTCGTGGACCCGATGTCCACCGTGGTGCGGGTCGAGGTCGGGGAGAGCCCGGGTGGCGTGCGTTTCGCCGCCAAGCGGGCCAAGGCGGCCCGGACAGGGCGTGCCCGGCGGCGTCGCGGATAGCCTCATTCGGTTGCTGCGGCACCGTCAGCGCTGATGCGTCCTGATGGTGAGCCGTACTCCACACAAGCTGCCAAACCTATGCATGCCGGAGTGTCGCGGCATTTCGGCATCGGCTGCTGTGCATCGTGTTTCACGTGAAACGTCGCTCACTGCTGCACGGCATCATCAGTCGCGGCCGCGCCGCGGCCGACCCCCGCGATCGAAAGCCTCTCGGGGCGCTCGGAGAGGGCGGGGAGTTGTCCACAGAGGTGGATTTCTCCACAGAAGGCCAGGCCTCACTGGTTCATGACCCCGAAGACATGGGAGGCTCTGTTCATTGCGAGCCTGAAGTCGAGGAGAGTGAATCCTTGCGGTCCGACGCCAATATCGCGGGACCGATGACCGATCCGGTCCCCGGTCCCCGTACCGAGTCGATGGGGGCGGATGTTTCACGTGAAACACCGCCTCCGATGGACGACACTCCGATCGGTCGTGCTGCCCAACTGGCGGTGGAAGCCCTGGACCGCGCCGGCGAGGGACTGCCACGGCCGGAGCAGACCAGGGTCATGGTGGTCGCCAATCAGAAGGGCGGTGTGGGCAAAACGACGACGACCGTCAACCTTGCCGCGTCGCTTGCCCTGCACGGTGCCCGGGTCCTGGTCGTCGACCTCGACCCGCAGGGCAACGCCTCCACCGCGCTGGGCATCGACCACCACGCCGACGTCCCATCCATCTACGACGTGCTGGTCGAGAGCAGGCCGCTCTCGGAGGTGGTCCAGCCGGTCCCCGACGTCGAGGGCCTCTTCTGCGCGCCCGCCACCATCGATCTCGCCGGTGCGGAGATCGAGCTGGTCTCTCTGGTGGCACGTGAGAGCCGGCTTCAGCGGGCGATCCAGGCATACGAGCAGCCGCTGGACTACATCCTCATCGACTGCCCGCCCTCCCTCGGCCTGCTGACGGTCAACGCGCTTGTCGCGGGCCAGGAGGTACTGATCCCGATCCAGTGCGAGTACTACGCGCTGGAAGGGCTGGGACAGCTGCTGCGCAACGTCGACCTGGTCCGCGGGCACCTCAACCCCACTCTGCATGTGTCGACGATCCTGCTCACCATGTACGACGGCCGGACGCGGCTCGCGTCCCAGGTCGCCGACGAGGTGCGCAGCCACTTCGGCGACGAGGTGCTGCGGACGAGCATTCCTCGCTCGGTCCGAATCTCCGAGGCCCCGAGCTACGGGCAGACGGTACTGACCTACGATCCAGGATCGAGCGGAGCCCTCTCCTATCTGGAGGCGGCACGAGAGATCGCGCTGAAGGGCGTGGGCGTCAGCTACGACGCGACGCATGCCCATATCGGCGCACAGAACGACCCGAGCATGGTGGAGGGGATCCAGTGAGTGAGCGACGGAGGGGGCTGGGCCGTGGTCTGGGCGCACTGATCCCCAATGCTCCGACGGAGAAGTCGGTGGCATCGGCGGCGCTGGGGAATGCGGCTTCCGCGTCCCCGGGGACGATGCCCCTGCTGCCGAACGACCGCGGTGTGGCCGCGGCGAAGGTGGCCACGCTGCCGCCTGTTCCACGTGAAACGGAGGAGTCGGCGGCATCCGGTACGGCATCGAGGGGGGCATCGAGTGGGGTGGACTCGCTCAGGTCGCCCGTAGGGGCGCACTTCGCGGAGGTCCCGCTCGACGCCATCACGCCGAACCCGAAGCAGCCGCGTAAGGACTTCGACGACGACGCACTGGCCGAACTCGTCACCTCCATCAGGGAGGTCGGCCTCCTCCAACCGGTCGTCGTCCGGCAGACGGGGCCCGGGCGCTACGAGCTCATCATGGGTGAGCGCCGGTTCCGGGCTTGCCGGGAGCTGGAGATGGAGGCCATCCCGGCGATCGTGCGGGCCACGGAGGACGAGAAGCTTCTCCTGGACGCGCTGCTGGAGAACCTTCACCGGGCTCAGCTGAACCCGCTGGAAGAGGCCTTCGCCTACGACCAGCTGCTGAAGGACTTCAACTGCACGCACGACCAGCTGGCGGACCGCATCGGTCGTTCCCGCCCGCAGGTCTCCAACACGCTGCGTCTGCTGAAGCTCTCGCCGAAGGTGCAGAACCGGGTGGCTGCCGGGGTACTTTCCGCCGGGCACGCGCGTGCGCTGCTCTCCGTGGATGACCCGGAGGACCAGGATCGGCTGGCCCATCGGATCGTGGCCGAAGGGCTCTCGGTGCGGTCGGTCGAGGAGATCGTGACCCTGATGGGGTCCCGGCCGCAGAAGGCGCAGCGGGCCAAGGGACCGCGGGCCGGTTCCCTGGTCTCGCCGGCGCTTTCCGACCTGGCGACGCGGCTCTCGGACCGCTTCGAGACGCGGGTGAAGGTCGACCTGGGGCAGAAGAAGGGCAAGATCACCGTGGAGTTCGCTTCCATGGAGGACCTTGAGCGGATCCTCGGGAGCCTCGCTCCCGGTGAAGGGCCCGTGCTGCAGAAGGGCCTTCTGGAGGGCGAAGCGGAAGAGTTCGACTCCTGAGACTCGGGCCGGTGGAGCACTCGTCGGTGCTCCACCGGCCGATGGGGCGGGTCGTGTCCGGTGGGTACCGGAACACGGCCCGCCCTTTGCTGTCCGTCGGTGTCGGGGTCACCGCATCGTGGATACGATGCGATCGGGAAGGCGCAAGCACCTGGCAGTACCTCTGAGAGGCAGGCAGGGGCCATGCGATCGATGAGTCGCACCGGACTGGTGAGCGCGGGCTTGGGGCTGGGCGCGGTCGGTGGGTTCATCGGCAGCCTGCTCAGGGAACGGAGCGCTCTGACAGCCGCCCGCGACGCGGCGGGCGAAGGAAGCGAGGAACAGCCTTCATGGGGCGCCGGCTCGTACCGCTCACGCTGGACAACCTTCAGGACCTTCCCCAGCGCTGTCGCTCGTGTGTCTTCTGGGAGCTGGATCCCGTCAGCGGCGAAGCCGCGGTAAAGGCGGGCACGCCGACCCTGGAGAAGGAATCCTGGATTTCCGCCGTCCTGCTGGACTGGGGATCATGCGGCCGGGTGGTGTACGTGGACGACGTCCCGGTGGGCTTCGTCCTCTACGCACCTCCCGCCTACGTCCCGCGCTCGACGGCGTTTCCCACGAGCCCCGTCTCGCCCGACGCCGTGCAGCTGATGACCGCGTTCGTGATGCCGGGCTATCAGGGTCAAGGGTTGGGCCGGGTGATGGTTCAGACGGTCGCCAAGGATCTGCTGCGCCGGGGCTTCAAAGCGATCGAGGCGTTCGGGGACGCCCGCTGGAAGGAGCCCGCCTGCGTTCTGCCGGCGGACCATTTGCTGGCCGTGGGCTTCAAGACGGTTCGGCCCCATCCCAGCCATCCGCGGCTGCGGCTGGATCTCCGGTCCACACTGTCCTGGAAGGAAGACGTGGAGACGGCGCTGGACCGGCTGCTCGGAGCTGTCCAGAAGGAACCCGTGTTGCGACCGCTGTAGCGGAGTGCAATGTGGAGGGCCGCAGTAAAGCGAATGGGCCGACCCGTCCGGGTCGGCCCATTCGTGTTTCACGTGAAACGTCAGTCGGCGCGTCAGTCGGCGATGAAGTCCTCGAGGTCGCGAACGATCGCGGCCTTCGGCTTGGCGCCGACGATGGTCTTGGCGACCTCGCCGCCCTGGTAGACGTTCAGGGTCGGGATGGACATGACGCCGTACTTGGCGGCCGTACCCGGGTTCTCGTCGATGTTCAGTTTGACGATCTCGATCTTGTCGCCGTACTCGGCGGCGATGGCCTCGAGGGACGGCGCGATCTGACGGCACGGACCGCACCAGGCGGCCCAGAAGTCCACCAGGACAGGCTTGTCGTTCTTGAGGACGTCCTGCTCGAAGGAGTCGTCGGTCACTTGCTTGAGGGTGCCGGCCACGGCGGGCTCCTTAACTGGTTGGTGCGCGGGGCGGATGGGGGTCAGACGGTGGTCTTCTCGGGCTCTGCCTTGTCCTCGTCAGTGAGTGCGGCGAGGAAGCGCTCGGCGTCGAGTGCGGCGGAGCAGCCGGTGCCGGCGGCGGTGATCGCCTGGCGGTAGGTGTGGTCGACCACATCTCCTGCGCCGAAGACGCCGGTGAGGTTGGTGCGGGTCGACGGGGCATCGACCTTCAGGTAGCCCTCCGGGTCCAGGTCGAGCTGGCTCTTGAAAAGCTCGGTGCGCGGGTCGTGGCCGATCGCGATGAACAGGCCGGTCACCCCCAGATCCGAGAGCTCGCCGGTCTTGACGTTGCGCAGCTTCAGGCCCGACAGCTTCTGGTCGCCCTGGACCTCGGCGACCTCGCTGTCCCAGACGAACGAGATCTTGGGGTCGGCGAAGGCGCGCTCCTGCATCGCCTTGGAGGCGCGCAGGGTGTCACGGCGGTGGACGATCGTCACGGACTTGGCGAAGCGGGAGAGGAACGTGGCCTCCTCCATCGCGGTGTCACCGCCGCCGATCACGGCGATGTCCTGGTCCTTGAAGAAGAAGCCGTCACAGGTCGCGCACCACGAGACGCCGCGGCCGGACAGGGCGTCCTCGTTCGGCAGACCGAGCTTGCGGTGCTGGGAGCCGGTGGTGATGATGACGGCCTTGGCCTGGTGGACCGTGCCCGCGGTGTCGGTGACGGTCTTGATCTCACCGGTCAGGTCGACGGCGACGACATCGTCCGGGATCAGCTCGGCGCCGAAGCGCTCCGCCTGGGCGCGCATGTTGTCCATGAGCTCGGGGCCCATGATGCCGTCCTGGAAGCCCGGGAAGTTCTCCACCTCGGTGGTGTTCATCAGGGCACCGCCCGCGGTGACGGCGCCCTCGAACACCAGCGGCTTCAGCGACGCGCGCGCGGTGTAGAGCGCCGCCGTGTAGCCGGCGGGCCCGGAGCCGATGATGATCACGTTTCGGACGTCGCTCACGGCTTCATTCCTCGTCTCTGGACTGCGTCTTCAGGGCCGGGTGGAGCTTCTCTCGGAGCTCTCACCCCACCCAACGGATCCTACGGGGCGCGCATTCCCGCTGTGTCCGGGCACACGGAGCCGAGGAGCCGGGCACAGCAGGAAGAGGCCTGGCGCGAGAGCTCAGGACCGCGCGTAGGAGTGCTTCAAAAGGATCTCGGCCTTGCTGACAGCAGGCTGGGCCACACACGTCGACTCGACGATGTACGCGGTGACACGGCTGTCGTTCGAGGCGTCGGGCAGCACCACGAGCAGCGCTTCCTTGCCCTTGTAGACGCCTTCCTTCGTGGCGAGCGCCGCGTCGTCGCGGCCGATGCCCTTCCGGACGCATTCGGGGACCGTCGGCTGCTTGAAGACGCGGTTCTCTCCACCGGTCTCGGACTCCATGCCGAAGCTGCGCGGTGTACGCGGTCCGTTCTGCGCGCCGCCCTGCTCCTTGGCGACGAGATCGGCGACCTGCTCCTTCAACTTTCCTTCGGAGAAGGTGTCCGCGAGCGCGGTGTCGTCGGACGGGCTGCCCCCGGTGACGGAGGAGACGATCACGGAGCCGAGCCCGATGGCGGCAGCGGCGGCCACCGCACCGAGGACGGCGATCCTGCGTCGCCCGCTTCGCTTGCGGTCCTTGCGGCCGGGGCCGGTGGAGGAAGAGCGGGCGTGCCCGGAGGGTCGGTCCGTCGCGGCTGATGTTTCACGTGAAACACGACGCGCGCTGTCATTCCCCTCGGATGCGGCGGGCGCGGCAGCGGCAGGCGTCGGCGTCGGCTCCAGGGGGTCCGGCACGGTGGAGCTCAGCAGTGCCTCGGCCGCCAGGGCGGCGTCGATTCGGCCGGCCACGTCGTCGGGCATCCGCGTCGGCCCCGGCAGCGTGCCGAGCAGTCCCTGGATCTCCTCCAGCGACGCGTACACGTCCGCGCAGAGCTCGCAGGTCTCCAGGTGCTGTCGTACGTCCGTGATCCGGGACGGCGGGAGCAGGCCTTCGGCGAGGTCGGAGATCTCCGCGACGTCCGGGTGCCCGGTCATGTCTGTCGTCGACGACGTCACGCTCGTCCACCTCCGCCCTTCACTGCGGCTGAATCGCTCGGCCCTGCGTCCGGCGGGTCCGCACGGTGCGGTCCCGCTGCGGGTGGGACGGATGCCCCCTGCGTCCGGTTCCGTTTCGCACCCGGCTTCGTGTCCTCGCCGCTGCCGTCCGGGCGCAGGTGAGTGAGGAGCGGCAGGAGTCTGGCTCTGCCTCGGGCGCATCGGCTCTTGATCGTGCCGGTCGGCACGTCGAGGATCCGGGCGGCCTCCGCGACGGGGTAGCCCTGCATGTCGACCAGGACGAGGGCGGCCCGCTGGTCGGCCGGCAGGGTACCCAGAGCCTCCAGCAGTTGGCGGTGCAGGTCGTTGCGCTCTGCGGGGGCGGAGGCCGACTCGTGCGGCTCCAGGAGCTGCTCCAGGCGCTCGGTGTCGTCGACGGGGGCGGTCTTCCGGGAAGCGGCCTTGCGGGCGCGGTCCAGGCAGGCGTTCACCGTGATCCGGTGCAGCCACGTCGTGACGGCTGCCTGGCCGCGGAAGGTGTGGGCGGCGCGATAGGCGGAGACGAGCGCGTCCTGAACGGCGTCAGCGGCCTCCTCCCGGTCCCCCAGCGTCCGCAGGGCCACCGCCCAGAGCCGGTCCCGGTGACGGCGCACGAGCTCACCGAAGGCGTCGGGGTCGCCTTCTACGTGGCGGGCGAGGAGGTCCTGATCGCTCACGCCGTCACGACTCGTGCTGGCCGCCATCGCACCCCCTCCCTGCGGCAGATGCCGTCAGCTGGTCACCTTGATGTCCGCCAGGCGGCCGCGCCATTTCCCGTCCGACTGCATCGGTAGATCATCGGTGAGCCACACCAGGAGGTACCGGCTCTGGACGGCCTTGCCCGGCTTGAGTTCCACCGTGGTGCCCGAGCCCTCAGCGACCTTGCTGTACTCGTCGAAGGACGCCGGTTCCGCCGTGGCGTCCTTGTTCGCGCTGCGCAGCTCGACGGAGGTGTTCCCGACGAAGGTGGCGGTCACTTTTCCGACCTGCTGGACCTTGCCAAGGTCCACGATGACGCCGACCCCCGGCTTGAGGCGGCCGAAGTCGGAACTGAGGTAATAGTCCGTCTGCCAATAGCTGGACGTACTGTCGTCGTAGACGTTCCCTATCTCGGACGGCTTCTCGGACTGGTCGCCGAAGGGGTCGAAGTCCCGGGCGTCGACGATGGGCACCGGCTTACCGGCCACCGGGACCTTCGGGCTCTTGTCGTCGTCGCCGTCCGTCGTCTGCGTCCGGTTCTGGTCGTCCGCCTTGCCGCCCCGTTCCATGATGGCGTCCGCGAGCTGCCAGCTGCCCAGGCCGAGCGCGGCGATGAGCAGGGCGGAGACGCTCCACTTCAGTGCCTTGCCGGTGCGGCTCTGCAACGGGGGCGGCGGGGTCTGCACCGGCTGGGTGACGCCGGGGTGCGGTGCCGGACGGCCGTAGGCGCCCTGCTGATAGGCCGTGCGCTGGTACGAGGGCGGCGCGGTGTAGGCAGGCTCCGGCGGGCGGATGCGGGGCATCTCGCCGATCGCCTTCACCAGTTCCTCCGGCGTGGTGCACGGAGACTCGTGGCGGGAGGCGGTGGCGCCGTCGTTGGCGAGCGCCCGCATGGCGAGCTCGGACAGGCCGCGGTGGACGCCCGCGCGCACCTGGTCCGGGGGGATCAGCCCGATGTCCTTGGGCAGACCGGCCAGACCGTGGGCGTCGCTCTCGTACGGCCAGCGCTGGGTGAGCGTGGCGTACAGCAGGGCGCCGATCGCCTCGGTGTCGGTGCGCTGCGGGGTGTCGGAACTGATGCCGCGCAGCGCGGCGTTGACGGCGAGTCCGCGGATCCGCCACTGGCCCGTCGACGTCCGCAGCACCGCGGTGGGGCTCAGGCGCAGATGGGCGAGGCCCTCGCGGTGGGCGGCCGCCATGGCGCCCGCGACCTGACTCACCATCTGGTAGGCGTCGTACACCTCGAGCGGGCCGGAGGCGAGCAGAGCGGTCAGTTCGGTGGCGTCGGGGAGCCACTCGTGCACGACGTAGACGATGTCGTTGTCCTCGACGGCGTCGAGGACCTGGACGAAGCGGGGGTCGCCGAGAAGGGCGGAGGAACGTGCCGCGGCCAGCACGGAGCGGGCGCGTGAGTGGTCCGCCGGAAGAATGTGGACCCCGACGGCGCGGCGGAGTTTCTCGTCGACGGCCCGCCAGCTGCTGAAGCCGTCCAGACGGGTGACGCACTCCTCGAGGCGGTAGCGTCTGGCGAGTTTGTGCCCGCTGTGCAGTTCGGGAGGCGAGGCCTTGCCGGAATCCTCGCTCGTGGGGCTCCCCTGTGCCTCGTCGCTGTCCGTTTCCCGCTCCCGGTTGTTGGCCACCCCGTCGGCCGTGGACTGGTCCGCCTGGGCGGTCAGCGGCTCATCGCCGCTGTTGTCTGCCACGTCGACGGCAGCTGTGCTCCGTTCCGCCACCGTCGTTCCTGCCTCCCCATTCGATGCGCGCCGGCCGACTCCCGATGCGCGCAGTCCGACGCCGAACCCAATTGTGCCCACAGTCCGGCGCTATGCACGACACACGGCGGCGGACGATGGTTGTGCGCCTACCCCGGGTCTCAGCGTCCCAGGCGTCCGCGCACCATGCCGACCAGCGAGTTGACTTCCTCGATACGCATCCGGCGGGCGGCGACGAAGAAGACGCCGAACAGGAGCAGCCCGCCGGCCAGCAGCGCCGCGAACGACCCCAGTACGCCCTGGCCGAGCGCACGGCTGATCGCGTAGCAGGCCGCACCGCTGAGCAGGGCGGCCGGGACGGACGCGATGCACAGCCGAGCGTACGTCCGCAGCACCCGGGCGCCGTCCAGGTCCCCGCCGAGCCGCTTGCGCAGCCTGCGCCAGGCGACGCCCACGCCGATCACGTAGGCCAGGCCGTAGGAGGCGGCCATACCTACGACGGCCCAGCGCGCCGGGAGCAGGAAGAAGCACAGTGCCGAAGCGGCGGCGTTGAACACGGCCACAATGACGGTGTTGTAGAAGGGAGTCCGGGTGTCCTCGTAGGCGTAGAAGGCCCGCAGGACGACGTACTGCACCGAGTAGGGGATGAGACCGAGGCCGAAGGCCATCAGCATGAAGCCCATGTTGGTGGCTTCGCTGGTACCCGAGGAGCCGAACATGAGCGTGCACATCGGGATGCCGAGTGCAACGAAACCGAAGGAAACGGGAACGATGGCGACGGCTGTGGTGCGCAGCCCCTGAGAGATGTCGTCCCGGACCGCGCCACCATCGTTCTCGGACGCCGAGCGGGAGATGCGGGGCAACAGGGCCGCCATCAGGGAGACGGTGATGATGGCCTGAGGCAGGCCCCAGATCAGCTGGGCGTTGGCATAGGCGGCGAAGCCAGTGCCGTCGACGGGCGACGCCTTACCCGCGGCGGTGGACAGCTGGATGACGATCATGGCACCCGCCTGGTTGGCGAGGACGAACAGGACCGTCCACTTGGCGAGGGTGATGGCCTTGCCGAGTCCGTGGCCCTTCCAGTCGAAACGCGGCCGAACCCTGAACCCTGTCTCCCGCAGGTACGGAATCATGGCCAGGGCCTGCACGATGAGACCCAGCAGCACTCCGATGCCGAGCAGCCGCTCGCCCTCCGGCGGGATGCTCGTGACCTTCATCCCCGAGTTTTCCGCGGTGCCGTAGACCCAGATGAACATCCCCAGGGTCACGATGATGACGATGTTGTTCAGGACCGGGGTCCACATCATCGCGCCGAACCTGCCGCGGGCGTTGAGGATCTGCCCCATGACCACGTGGAGGCCCATGAAGAAGATCGAGGGCAGGAAGTAGCGGACGAAGGTGATGCCGACCTCGTTCGCGGCCGGGTCACTGGCCACTGGGTTGGACAGGAGCCGGATCAGTAGTGGCGCGGCGAAGACCGTGATCACGGTGAGTGCGCCGAGCGCCACCATGACGAGGGTCAGCAGACGGTTGGCGAACGCCTCGCCACCGTCGTCGTCCTCCTTCATCGCCCGCACCAGCTGAGGAACGAAGACCGAGTTGAGGCCGCCACCGACGGTGAGGATGTAGATCATCGTCGGCAGCTGATAGGCGACCTGGAAGGTGTCGCCGAGCAGTCCGACGCCCAGCGCCGAGACGATCAACGCCGACCGGATGAACCCGGTAAGCCGGGACACCATCGTGCCCGCCGCCATCACGGCGCTCGACTTCAGCAGGCCACCCGCACGCCCGCCCTTCTTGGGCGCGGCGGCGGGCTCGGGCTCCTGGAGGGGCGCCTCGGCCGCTTCCGGAGTGGGCGCCACCGCGTACTGGCCCGGCGCGGGCGCCGCGTGCTGCTGCTGACCGGGCGCCGGAGCGGGGCCGCCGTACTGGCCGTACGCCGGAGCGTTCCCGTACGGGTCGGGTCCCTGGTGCGCGCCGTACTGCCCCGGCCCCGGTGTCCCGTCGTACTGCCCCGGTGCCGGCGCGGGGGCGGGCACGGAGGCGTGGTCGTCGTAGGAGGGGTGGCCGCCGCCCTGCTGCTGGTCCCGGAAGAGGTGGGCGAAGGCGTCCGGCTCGTGGCGCTGCTCGCCGGCCTGGGTGACCAGGTCGTCCACGCCGACGAACTGGGTGGTCCGCGGGTCGTCGCCGTACGGCAGGTACTGGGTCGGGCCCTCCGGCTCGGGGGCCGGGGTCTGCGCCCAGACGCGTGGGTCGGGGGCGTAGGGGGACTGGGAGGGCTGGGAGTACAGCGGCTGCTGCGGCGGGTACGTGCCCGGAGGCGGCGGGGGGTGCGCGGCGCGGTCGTAGAGCGCCTCGGAGACCGGGTCCTGGGCGGAGAGGTCCTGCGCCCGGTAGGGATCCTGGTCGTAGGCGTCCTGGAGGTACATGTCCGCGGGCGGCTGCGGCGGTGCCTGGCCGGGGTCGGGCGGCGGACCCTCGGGGTGACCCGAGCCGTCCACGGTCTGACCGCGGTCACCGTCGTACGGCGCGTTCATGGTTACCCCACCTCATCGTCCCGGGCCCACCGGCCACGACATCCTCAACGGTCCACTCTCTCACCCGTGCCGGACGGGTCGGCGCTTTCCGCTGCGGTGTCCGGTGTCGGGTCACTCGGCTGCTCCGGGTCGCCTGCCCGGGGGCGTGCCTCGGACTCCTTCTTGAGACGTTCGCCGGAGCCTTCGGGGTTCTGCGGACCGTCCTCTGAGTTCCCGGAGTTCCCGGAGTTCTCCGAGTCCTCGGGCTCGTCCGCCTCGCCGGTTTCGCCCTTTTCCGCGTCACGGGCAGCGGCCCGCTTGCGCTGTGTGTACATCCGGAAGCCGGCGAGGACGAGCAGCAGGACACCGCCGCCGATGACGAGCATCACAGTGGCCGTGATCTCGGTGACCTTCACGTCGAAGGTGACGGGCTCGCCGTACTTCCGCCCGTCCATCGTGTACAGCTGGGCGATCACCGTCGCACGGCCGTTGGCGTTGGCCGACGTGGTGAACTTCACCGACTGGCTGTGGCCGCCGGAGACCGAGATCGGCTGCTCCTCGTAGTCGGCGCCATCGATCTCGAGCCGCGTCGGGTTGGTCGAGGTGAGCCGCAGGACCAGAGGGCCGACGTCCTGCACCAGGTTGTTCTGCACCGTCACGGGAATAGTGGCGCTGCGACCGGAGAGCTTCGTCTCCGACTTGTCGATCAGTTTGACCCGGTCGGTCAGCCCGTCGAGGTACGACTTCACGCCCTCGCGGAAGGACTCCGCCTCGGCGGCCCGGCCTCGCCACGACGCGGACACCTCCCGGTTCAGAGCCCGTCCGAACGGCGTCACCACGCGGGACGGGTCCGACAGGACGACCTTGAAGTTGTCGAGCGTGTCCTGTGTCCGTGCGGTCTGCACGAACGCCGTCCGGGGCAGTTCGTTCTTGCGCAGCGCCGAGGGGTAGGAGGAGGTTCCGGGAACCTTGGTGGTGGCGTCCGGGTCCGGCTTGGCCGTGGCGGCCGCCGCCAGCTTCTGGGACTCGGACCAGGTGCCGCCCTGCAGCGCCCGCAGCGCCTCGGCCATGGCGCGTGCCTGGTGCCCGGAGGGCATGCGCTGCGGGGCGACGACGACGCTGCGCTGCTTGCCGGTCTGGAGGCCCAGGGCCAGGCTCTGGGCGAGGAACCGCTGCACCGCGAGCGTGGACGTGGAGGCTCTCGTCAGATCGCCCTCGAACGCCGTGGACAGCCGGGCGTCCGCCACGACGGCCGTCGTGCCGCCGCCGATGGGGCGTGCCGCGGAGGGCGTGTAGGGCAGGCCGTTGGTCTCCTGGAGGCTGTCACTGCGTGCGATCACCTTGTCGGCGCCCGCGGAGGTGGCGACCTTGACGATCGACCCGTCGACGGCTCCCTCCACGGGCCAGGCGAAGTCGGTGTTCGGCTTCACGTGGAGGATCGGCTCGACCGTGTTGGCGATGACGTCCGTGGCACTCTTCAGCTGGTTCAGCGAACCGGTGACGTCCGTGCCGTTGTGGGCCAGGGACGCCAGGTCCGGGTCGGCGAAGGGAAGGGCGACGACCTCCTTGTCGGCCACCGCGTCCTGCAACTCGGCGAGCCACTGCTTGGCGATCTCCTGATGGGTGCCGGCGACCGTCTTGTCGCCGTCCCGGACACGGTAGCTGCCCGTCATCGCGTCGACGGAGGCCAGCAGGTCCGGGTCGACCACCCAGGTGACGTCGAGGTCCTTGCCCAGCGTCACCATCTGGTTCAGCCGGCCTCCGGGGGAGATCTCCTCGGCCAGGTCGTCGTTGAGGAAGACCGGTGTCTGCTCCTCGTTCGGTCCCGTCTCGGCGGCCATGTGCGTGGTCGAAACGAGCGGCCACAGAGCCGTCGTCTTCGTCCTGGGGTCGGCCTCGTCGGGCTGCCAGGGCAGGAAGGTCCGCTGGATGCCGAGGATCTGCTCCCAGGGCTGCGCGGAGGTCTCCCCGGACAGCGAGACGGCGAATTCGTAGACGCCGTCCTCGCCCAGGTCCAGGTCGTCGACCGGCACGGAGATGTTGAAGTGCTCGGCGACGCCGGGGGTGAGCTTGGAGAACTTCTCGGTGTACTTGTCGTCGATCTCCGGGGCGATGGTGCCCTGAAGATCATTGCCGTCCTTGGCGATCGCGTCGAGGGACGAGCGGGTGTTGACCTCGGGTCCCACGCGCAGGCCCACGTGGGCGTCGGTGACGGCCTGCTTGCCGTGGTTGGTCACGGTGCCCGACACGGTCACCGTGTCCCCGTCCGTGGGCGCGGAGGGTGTGAGTGAGTCGACTGCGACGGCCACCGAGCCCGAATCGGCGTCGGCCTTGGCCGAGGGCTGCCCGTCGGCGTGCGCCGAGCCGGCGGCCGGCAGCTGGACCAGACCGGCCAGCAGCGGCGCCCCGGCGAGCAGCGCCGTGGTGCGCCGTAGCCACCGGCGGGCAGGTGAGGGACTGGTCCCCTGGAAGTCTGCCGCCTCGGCCACGCGCTCGCCCGTCCCTCGTCGTGTCAGTGGTCGTCGGAATGTGCGTCCACGAATGGTAACGATGCGCGCCGAGGGGAAGTGCCGCGGAGTACGCCACAAGATCCGCCACCGAGCGCGGACGCCCCGTATGTGCGCCTAAAGAGGGAGCGCAGCGGAAGTGGGAGTTTCGGTGCGCGATCAACCCGATCAATGGGGACGTCGGTCTCCGCTCCGGCCACGTACCCTCTTCTGTTGTGCCGAACGCCAACGAAGCCAGCCCCCGTGCCCTCAGCCAGGAGCAGCCCCGAGCCGTGAGTGAACCGCTGCGGGTCGCCTCTGTCGCCGACGACCTCGCCCGCCGCTTCCAGGAGGCCGGGTTCTCTCTTGCCCTGGTCGGTGGCTCGGTCCGGGACGCGTTGCTCGGCCGGCTCGGCAACGACCTGGACTTCACGACGGACGCCCTCCCGCAGGACGTACTGAAGATCGTGCGGCCCTGGGCGGACGCCGTCTGGGAGGTCGGGATCGCGTTCGGCACTGTCGGGGCGCAGAAAGACGGCTGGCAGATCGAGGTGACCACCTACCGGTCGGAGGCGTACGACCGCACCTCGCGCAAGCCGGAGGTGTCGTACGGCGACTCCATCGAGGAGGACCTCGTCCGGCGTGACTTCACGGTGAACGCGATGGCCGTCGCGCTTCCGGAGAAGGTGTTCATCGATCCGCACGGCGGACTCGACGACCTCGCGGCGCGTGTGCTGCGCACTCCGGGCACCCCCGAGGAGTCCTTCTCCGACGACCCGCTCCGGATGATGCGGGCCGCGCGGTTCGCCGCGCAGCTGGACTTCGAGGTGGCTCCCGAGGTGGTCGCCGCCATGAAGGACATGGCCGGACGCATCGACATCGTCTCGGCCGAGCGGGTCCGGGACGAGCTGAACAAGCTGGTCCTCTCCTCTCATCCGCGCAAGGGGCTGAGCCTGCTGGTGGAGAGCGGTATCGCCGAGCGGGTCCTGCCCGAGCTGCCGGCGCTGCGCCTGGAGCGGGACGAGCACCATCGGCACAAGGACGTCTACGACCACACACTCATCGTCCTGGAGCAGGCGATGGCCCTGGAGAACGAGGGCCCCGACCTGATCCTCCGCCTGGCGGCCCTGCTGCACGACATCGGCAAGCCGCGCACACGCCGCTTCGAGCAGGACGGCCGGGTCTCGTTCCACCACCACGAAGTGGTCGGGGCGAAGATGACGAAGAAGCGTATGACCGCGCTCAAGTACTCCAACGACCTGGTGAAGGACGTCTCGCGCCTGGTCGAGCTGCACCTGCGTTTCCACGGTTACGGCACGGGCGAGTGGACGGATTCCGCGGTCCGTCGGTATGTCCGTGACGCCGGGCCGCTGCTCGACCGGCTCCACAAGCTGACCCGTTCGGACTGCACGACCCGTAACAAGCGCAAGGCCTCGGCGCTCTCGCGTGCGTATGACGGGCTGGAGGAGCGGATCGCGCAGCTCCAGGAGCAGGAGGAATTGGACGCGATCCGCCCGGACCTGGATGGCAACCAGATCATGGAGATCCTCGGCGTCCGTCCCGGGCCGGCCGTCGGTCAGGCTTACAAGCACCTGCTGGAGCTCCGCCTGGAGAACGGGCCGATGGAGTACGACGCGGCGGTGGCGGCGCTCAAGGAGTGGTGGGCCGAGCAGGACGCGTGAGCCGTGGACCGGCGTCATGTTTCACGTGAAACATGACGCGGGTGACGAAGCGCGGCGAGGGCGGGCGGTGCCGGACAGGCGGAAGGGGCGGTGTTTCACGTGAAACACCGCCCCTGAGTACGTCCGCGTGACGCGTCCGCGATCTCTGCCTTACTTCTTGTAGTCCTTCAGGCAGAGCAGGAAGTCGCTGCCGCTACCGCTCTCGGTGTACGAGTACTGGAAGTCCTTGGCTTCTTCCGAGCACTTGCTCTTGGCGGTGAGAGCGGAGTAGGAGCCCTCGACCTTGGCCAGTACCACGTACTGGGCCTTCGAGTCGCCGCAGTCGACGACTTCGAGGTCCGGGTTGCTGTCGCTGCTGCTGCCACGGTGCATGCAGTCGCCGACCGCAGCCGAGGTGGCGTCGTCCCGGCTGGCGATGTAACCACCGACGGCCACGCATACGACGATCACGGCGATGACGATGTTCTTGATCGTCTTGAAGCTCGGCTTGCGTCGGGCCGGCTGCGGCGGCACCGGGGCGTACGGCCCACCCTGCTGGGGGAACCCGGGCTGACCAGGCTGCTGCGGGAAGCCCGGCTGCTGGCCCTGCGCGTAGGGGTTCTGCCCTTGGGGCTGCTGCGGAGCCTGCGGCTGGCCCTGCGCGAACGGGTTGCCCTGGGGCGGCGGCGGAGTGGTCACTGGGGGTCCCCCTGAAAACATAGGTGCGTGTCGCGGACATGGCGCGAATAAGACGCACGTAAGTTACCGGGTTCCACTGACATCTCTGTAGTTCAGAGGGGCTCTGTGGCACTGATGTGACACTTACTGGCTCTCAAAGCGGGCCATAGCCGCCGCAACTGCTCCGTAGACCAAGGCAACTGTCACGACCAGCGGCACTGACCGTCCGTCTGGCGGAAGCATCAGCGCGGCCACCCCGGCGGCGCCGACGAAGGCGATGTTGAACAGCACGTCGTACACGGAGAAGATCCGGCCTCGGAAGGCGTCGTCGACGGAGGACTGCACAACCGTGTCCGTCGCGATCTTGGCCCCCTGTGTGGTCAGGCCCAGGACGAACGCCGCGGCGAGCAGCGGCACGGTGGCGAACGGCAGACCGAGTGCCGGGACCAGCACCGTGGCGGCCCCCGCGCACACCGCCATCCAGCGGCCGGGCCCGAGCCGTCCCGCCGCCCAGGGCGTGATCACCGCGGCCGCGAAGAAGCCCGCCCCGGAGACGCCCAGCGCCAGCCCCAGCAGAGCGAGCCCCTCGTCCGTGTCCGAGGTCAGGGCGTACCGGCACAGCATCAGCAGCATCACCAGCAGGGCGCCGTAGCAGAACCGCATCAGCGTCATGGCCGCGAGCGACCAGGCTGCTTCCCTGCGTGCGGGCGCGGCGAGATGACGTACTCCCGCCACCAGGTCGCGGGCGGTGCCGACGAGTGCCGAGGCCAGCCGGGGCGGTACGAGCGCGGGGTCGGGGCCCAGCAGCTCCACGGCGATGCGAAGCGACGCCAGTGCCCCGCACAGGTACAGGGCGGCCCCGAGCAGCACCACGGCGGCATCGGAGTCCGCGACCACGAGGCGTACGACGAAGGCGAGGCCACCGCCCGCCGTGGCGGCCAGGGTGCCGGCCGTCGGAGAGAGCGAGTTGGCGATCACCAGACGCTCCTCGTCCACCACACGCGGCAGCGCGGCGGACAGGCCCGCGAGAACGAAGCGGTTGACGGCGGTGACACAGAGGGCCGAGACGTAGAAGAGCCAGTCCGGGACGGAGGCGATCATCAGCACGGCCGTCACCGATGCCAGTACGGCGCGCAGCAGGTTGCCGTACAGAAAGACCTGGCGGCGGCGCCAGCGGTCCAGCAGGACGCCGGCGAAGGGGCCCACCAGGGAGTACGGGAGCAGCAGGACCGCCATCGCGGAGGCGATCGCGGCGGGCGAGGTCTGCTTCTCCGGGGAGAAGACCACATAGGTGGCGAGCGCGACCTGGTAGACGCCGTCGGCGCCCTGGGAGAGCAGGCGGACGGCGAGCAGGCGCCGAAAGCCCTTCAGGCGCAGCAGGACGCGCAGGTCACGGACGACGGCCATGGGGCACAGCCTCACATACGGGAAAGGTCCCCGGGTCATGCGACCCGGGGACCTCCGACGGACCGGAGTCCGCGCTTGTCAGCGCTCGACCTCGCCGGCGATGAACTTCTCGACGTTGGCGCGGGCCTCGTCGTCGAAGTACTGGACCGGCGGGGACTTCATGAAGTAGCTCGACGCCGACAGGATCGGGCCGCCGATGCCGCGGTCCTTGGCGATCTTCGCGGCGCGCAGGGCGTCGATGATGACACCGGCCGAGTTCGGGGAGTCCCAGACCTCGAGCTTGTACTCCAGGTTCAGCGGGACGTCACCGAACGCGCGGCCCTCCAGGCGGACGTAGGCCCACTTGCGGTCGTCCAGCCAGGCGACGTAGTCGGACGGGCCGATGTGGACGTTGTCCGCGCCCAGGTCCCGGTCGGGGATCTGGGAGGTGACGGCCTGCGTCTTGGAGATCTTCTTGGACTCCAGGCGCTCGCGCTCGAGCATGTTCTTGAAGTCCATGTTGCCGCCGACGTTCAGCTGCATCGTGCGGTCCAGGACGACGCCCCGGTCCTCGAACAGCTTCGCCATGACGCGGTGCGTGATGGTGGCGCCGACCTGCGACTTGATGTCGTCGCCGACGATCGGGACGCCCGCCTCGGTGAACTTGTCCGCCCACTCCTTGGTGCCGGCGATGAAGACCGGGAGGGCGTTGACGAAGGCGACCTTGGCGTCGATGGCGCACTGGGCGTAGTACTTCGCCGCGGCCTCGGAACCGACGGGCAGGTAGCAGACGAGAACGTCGACCTGCTTGTCCTTGAGGATCTGGACGACGTCGACCGGCGCCTCGGCGGACTCCTCGATGGTCTCGCGGTAGTACTTGCCGAGACCGTCGTGCGTGTGGCCGCGCTGGACCTGGACGCCGCTGTTCGGGACGTCGCAGATCTTGATGGTGTTGTTCTCGGAGGCGCCGATGGCGTCCGCGAGGTCCAGGCCGACCTTCTTGGCGTCCACGTCGAAGGCGGCGACGAACTCGATGTCACTGACGTGGTAGTCGCCGAACTGGACGTGCATCAGGCCGGGGACCTTGGCCGCCGGGTCGGCGTCCTTGTAGTACTCGACGCCCTGCACCAGCGATGCGGCGCAGTTGCCCACACCGACGATGGCTACGCGAACCGAACCCATTCCGGTTGCTCCCTGTGTGTACGAGTGAGGCCCTGACTGGGCGCTCACGTGGCGGTGTCGCCGGGCGTATCCGGCCGGGGGTCGTCCCCGGGCCGGGGCAGGCCGCCCGTCGCTCCAGATGTCCTGTCCTGTTGAGCGGTCCCCTCCGCGGCGGAACCCCGCAGGTCCCGCCCCGCCCGCTCGCTCTCGATGAGCTCGTTCAGCCAGCGCACCTCGCGCTCCACGGACTCCATTCCGTGGCGCTGGAGCTCAAGCGTGTAGTCGTCGAGTCGCTCCCGGGTACGCGCCAAGGAGGCGCTCATCTTCTCCAGGCGCTCCTCCAGCCGACTGCGCCGGCCCTCGAGCACGCGCATGCGCACGTCACGCGACGTCTGCCCGAAGAATGCGAAGCGAGCGGCGAAGGTCTCGTCCTCGTAGGCGTCCGGGCCCGTCTGGGAGAGGAGCTGCTCGAAGTGTTCCTTACCTTCGGCCGTCAACCGGTAGACGATCTTGGCGCGGCGCCCCGTGAGGGACGCGGCGGCCTCGTCGACGTTCCCCGGTTCCTCGATCAACCAGCCGTTGGCGACCAGCGTCTTGAGGCAGGGGTAGAGCGTCCCGTAGCTGAACGCCCGGAACACACCCAGTGACGTGTTGAGTCGTTTGCGCAGCTCATAGCCGTGCATGGGGGATTCGCGGAGCAGGCCGAGTACAGCGAACTCGAGGATGCCGGAACGCCGGCTCATCGTCGCCTCCTCTCGTCCTTATGCCGCGCTGATGTATCGACTCGATACATCAGCACGATAGAACGAGCTTCCGCGTGCGACAAGAGGGGGACTGGTGAACGGGGTCACATCAGGGATTCATCGAGTGCAAGTTGCCTGATTTGAGGTGAACTTCGAGGCTCGGGGGTTTTGACGGTGCGTAGTCTGTGCGCCATGCAGACCACAGGGAACCGAGTGACGCCTGGGGGCGTCCCTGTCCCTGGTGCAGTACGGGTGAATGCGGAAGGGGCCGCATCCGTACTTCGGGGGGACCGGAAAACAGCCGCCTTTACCAGGCGCGCAAAGGTGCGCCTGCCCGAGGAGTAGTCGTTCGATGAGCGAGCACCGTCGCAAACCGCCGCAGCCGCAGGGAGGCGGACGTGCCGCGGCCCGACGCGGCCAGTCCGGCTCGTCCTCCGGCCGCCGTGCGGCACCGCGAGGCGCCACAGGGTCTCCGTCCGGCTCGTACGGTCCGGAGGACGAGGAGCGTCCGTACGGCAGCCGTGCCGAAGCCCGGCGCGCGGCACAGCGGAGCGGAGGCGGTCGCCGCAGAGCGGCCGAGCCGGGCCGCGGCGGCCGGCGAGCCGATCCTGCCGGGCCGGTCGTGGTCGGCAGAGGGCGCGCGGCCCCGTCCGGCAAGAAGCGGATGATCGACTATCCGCGCCGCGACAAGGACGGATGGCAGCGCTGGGTGCCCTCCTGGAAGCTCGTCTCCGGGACGTGCATCGCCTTCTTCGGCACCATGGTGGCCGCCGCGGGCATCGCCTACGCCATGGTGGGCGTCCCCGTCGTCGACGAGACGGCCACAGCGCAGAACAACGTCTACTACTGGGCCGACGGCAGCCAGATGGTCGCCACGGGCGGTGAGCGCAACCGCCAGAGCGTCAATCTCTCCCAGATCCCCTTGGAGATGCGCAACGCGATCATCTCTCAGGAGAACAAGACGTTCTACTCCGACAGCGGCATCGACCCCAAGGGCATCGCCCGCGCCGTGTTCAACATGGCCAAGGGCGGTGAAACGCAGGGCGGCTCCACCATCACCCAGCAGTACGTGAAGAACGCGATGCTGAACGACCAGTCGCAGACGATCTCCCGCAAGGTCAAAGAGATCTTCGTCTCGATCAAGGTCGGTGCCGAGGTGCCCAAGGACGAGATCCTTGAGGGCTACCTGAACTCCGCGTACTACGGCCGTGGCGCCTATGGCATCCAGGCGGCCGCACGCGCGTACTTCAACGTGGACGCCGTCGACCTCAACGCGGGCCAGTGCGCCTTCCTGTCCGCGATGCTCAAGGGCGCCACGTACTACGACCCGGCGGGCGCGACCTCGATCGACCCGGTGGGTGCCACGCCGAAGGCCAACCGGCAGCGTGCCCAGACTCAGATGCAGGACACCCTCGACAAGATGGTGGAGTACGGGCATCTGAGCCAGCAGGAGCGGGCCAAGTTCACCGAGCTCCCCACCGTGCAGAACCCGCGGTCGAACTCCCAGCTCGGCGGTCAGGTCGGATACCTCGTCGACCTTGCCAAGGCTTCCGTGATCAAGAGTGGGAAGGTCACGCAGAAGGAGCTGGATAGCGGCGGCTACTCGATTCAGACGACCTTCGACAAGAAGAAGGTCGAGGAGCTCGAAAAGGCCGTCAAGAAGGTCTACAAGCAGAACATCGATGCGAAGAAGCGCCCCAAGACGGACACACACGTCCAGTTCGGCGGGGCTTCAGTGAACCCCGAGACCGGCGCCATCGAGGCCATCTACGGGGGTGAGGACGCCACCAAGCACTTCACCAACAACGCCGACGTCACCGGCGCCCAGGTCGGTTCGACGTTCAAGCCGTACGTGCTCGCGGCCGCGATGAAGTGGGGCGTGCGCGATCCCGAACTCGGTGAGACCCAGGCCCAGGACGAGCGCACCGTCGTCTCCCCGAAGAGCCTCTACAGCGGCAAGAACAACCTCAAGATCAATAACTACGACGGCTCGGTCTGGGAGAACGAGAAGGGCGAGCAGTGGCGCCAGGAGAATGACGGCAAGAAAAGCGTTGGTGAAGCGCCGGACTACAAGATCGACCTTCGTGAGGCCATGCGGGAGTCGGTGAACTCCGCCTTCGTACAGCTTGGCATGGATGTCGGCCTGGACAAGGTGAAGGAGGCCGCCGTCGACGCGGGACTCCTGGAAGACAGCCTGGCGGGCTCCGGCTACCCGTCCTTCTCCCTCGGTGTCTCGGACCCGAGCGCCATCCGCATGGCGGGCGCGTACGCCACCTTCGCGGAGAGTGGCGAGCAGCGCGAGCCCTTCTCCGTCACCAAGGTGTCGAACGAGGACGGCACGGTCTACACGCACAAGGTGGAGACCAAGCAAGCGTTCACCGCGAAGGTCGCGGACAACGTCACGGACGTCCTGAAGACCGTCGTCGAGGACGGAACTGGTTCCAACGCCCAACTGTCCGGCCGAGAGGTGGCCGGTAAGACCGGTACCACGGACGGCAACCAGTCCGCCTGGTTCGTCGGCTACACCCCGCAGCTGTCGACCGCGATCAGCATGTTCCGCTACCCGGACGATGAGACCATCAAGAATCGCTCGTTCCTGGAGATGTACGGAACGGGTGGCGAGAAGAAGATCCACGGTGCGTCCTTCCCGTCCGTCATCTGGCAGGACTACATGGAGGACGCGCTGAAGGGCACCAAGGCGGAGAAGTTCCCGAAGCCGGAGCCCATCGGCGAGGTCATCAACGACACCCCGCCGCCCAGCCCGACTCCCTCGCCTTCCCAGACGGAGGAAGAGGAGGAGACGAGTCCGTCGCCGTCGCCGACGCCCAGTGAGACGGAGACCAGTCCCTCCCCCACGCCGAGCAACACCTGCGGCGTCTTCGAGTTCAACTGCGAGGACGGCGACAACAGCGGCAACGAGAACGCCGGCAATGAGAACGGTGGCTCGGAAGGCAGTCCGTCCCCTTCGACGTCGCCCAGTGGAACAGGGGAAGAGGACGACAGCAGAGGCAACCAGAACGGAGGCGGCGGCTTCTTCGCCGGCCAGAACGGCTAGCCGCCGGAAGATCCGGCATGGGTGTTTCACGTGAAACACCCGCAAGTTTCACGTGAAACAGGGGCCGCCGCATCCACGAGAGTGCGGCGGCCTCGCCGTATTCCCAGGTGCGTACGGCAGGATGTGCCCATGCCCAGTGCAGAATCGACGCCAGCGAGCGTGCACGAGCCGGACACCGTGCGGCCGACCAGGGAGGACACGGTCGCCGCGGCCGGCAGCGAGCTGATCGGCGGCCCTGTCGGCCGCCTGGCCCTGCTCGGGACGTCCTGGTGGACCCCCGTGCGGGTGATCGCGCTCGTGGCGATCGGCATGTTCGCCCTCGGCCTGGTCCAGAAGGCGCCCTGTTACAACGGTGCCTGGTTCTTCGGTGCCAGCTCCCAGTACACGCATGCGTGCTACTCCGACATCCCGCATCTCTACCAGGGGCGCGGGTTCGTCGACGGCCTGGTGCCGTACTTCGACAAGCTCCCCGGCGACATGGAGTACCTCGAGTACCCGGTGCTGACCGGCGTGTTCATGGAGGTCGCGTCCTGGCTCACACCGGGCAGCGGCACCATTCAGGACCAGGAACAGTGGTACTGGATGGTCAACGCCGGGATGCTCATGGTGTGCGCGGCCGTCATCGCCGTCTGCGTGACCCGCACGCACACCCGGCGGCCCTGGGACGGTCTGCTGGTCGCCCTCGCACCCGCGTTCGCGCTGACCGCGACCGTCAACTGGGACCTGCTGGCGGTCGCTCTGACGTCCGCCGCGATCCTCATGTGGTCGCGGGGGCGCTCCCTGGCCTTCGGCGTTCTGCTGGGCCTGGCCACGGCCGCCAAGCTCTACCCCTTCCTGATCCTCGGCCCGCTGCTCGTACTGTGCTGGCGTGCGGGCAGGTGGCGGGAGTTCGGAAAGGCTCTGGGGGGCGCGGCCGTCGCCTGGCTCGTGGTGAACCTGCCGGTGATGCTCTTCGCCTTCGACGGCTGGTCGAAGTTCTACACGTTCAGCCAGGAACGCGGCGTCGACTTCGGGTCCTTCTGGCTGATCCTGGTCCAGAACACCGACAACCCGCCCAGCACCGAGACCGTCAACACGCTCGCCACGCTGCTGATGCTGCTGTGCTGCGGCGCCATCGCCGCGCTCACGCTGACCGCTCCGCGGCGTCCACGGTTCGCCCAGCTCGCCTTCCTGATCGTCGCGGCGTTCATCCTCACCAACAAGGTCTACTCGCCGCAGTACGTGCTGTGGCTGATTCCGCTGGCCGCGCTGGCCCGGCCGAAGTGGCGCGACTTCCTGATCTGGCAGGCGTGCGAGGTGGCCTACTTCCTGGGCATCTGGATGTACCTCGCGTACACGACCAGCGGCGACGCCCACAAGGGACTGCCGACGGACGGCTATCACTGGGCCATCGGCGTGCACCTGCTGGGAACGCTGTTCCTGTGCGTCATGGTCGTGCGGGACATCCTTGTGCCGGACCGGGACCCGGTCCGGAGGAAGGGTGACGACGACCCGTCGGGTGGTGTGCTCGACGGTGCGAAGGACGTCTTCGTCCTGGGGCCCGCGGCTCATACCGAACAGCCCGCAGCCCACTTCGAGGGGCCACGGGTGAGATGGGGCGGGAGAGAGCAGACGGGCGGTTCGCTCTGAGCGAACACAGCGAACACATGGAAGGCCGTACACGGAGACACCGTGTACGGCCTTTTCCGCAGCGGTCGAGCCGGCGGTCCAGCTAGCGGTCGAGGATCCGGTCGAACTGCGTGGTGGTGTGCCGCAGATGGGCCACCAGCTCGTCACCGACCTTGGGCTCCGGCGCGTCGGAGGGCACGAACAGGATCGAGACCTGCATGTGCGGCGGCTCCGCGAACCAGCGCTGCTTGCCACCCCAGACGAACGGCGCGAGATTGCGGTTGACCGTGGCGAGGCCGGCCCGGGCGACGCCCTTGGCGCGTGGCATGACGCCGTGCAGCGCCTTCGGGGCCTCCAGACCCACGCCGTGCGACGTACCGCCCGCCACGACCACCAGGAAGCCGTCGGAGGCGGCCTTCTGCTGCCGGTAGCCGAAGCGCTCGCCCTTGGCGACACGCGTGACGTCCAGGACCGCGCCGCGGTACTCGGTGGCGTCGTGGTCGCCCAGCCACAGCCGGGTGCCGATCCGGGCGCGGAAGCGGGTCTGCGGGAACTGCTGCTGGAGCCGGGCGAGTTCGTCCGCCTTGAGGTGGCTGACGAACATCGTGTGCAGCGGCAGCCGGGCCGCGCGCAGCCGGTCCATCCAGCCGATGACCTCCTCGACGGCGTCCGAGCCGTCGGTACGGTCCAGCGGCAGGTGGATGGCGAAGCCCTCCAGCCGGACGTTCTCTATGGCGGCGTGCAGCTGCGGCAGGTCCTGCTCGCTGATGCCGTGCCGCTTCATCGAGGACATCACCTCGATGACCACACGTGCGCCGACGAGGCCGTACACGCCGTCGATGGACGACACCGAGCGCACGACGCGGTCGGGCAGCGGTACGGGCTCCTCGCCGCGCCGGTACGGCGTCAGGACCAGCAGGTCACCGCCGAAGAAGTCCTTGATCCGGGCGGCCTCGTACGTCGTGCCGACGGCCAGTACGTCCGAGCCGAGCCGCGTGGCCTCCTCCGCCAGCCGCTCGTGCCCGAAGCCGTAGCCGTTGCCCTTGCAGACCGGGACCAGCCCGGGGAACTGCTCCTGCACGTGCTTGTGGTGCGCCCGCCAGCGCGCGGTGTCGACGTAGAGGGTGAGCGCCATGGCCGGACCTGGGACCTTTCTCGTGGCTGTCAGAGGTGCGGGATAGGAGTGAGCTGTGGGGTCAGCGGCGCGACATGTAAATGTCGAGCGCCTTGTGGAGCAGCTTGTTCAGTGGGAAGTCCCACTCGCCGAGGTACTCGGCCGCCTGCCCGCCCGTGCCGACCTTGAACTGGATCAGGCCGAAGAGGTGGTCGCTCTCGTCCAGCGAGTCCGAGATGCCGCGCAGGTCGTAGACGGTGGCGCCGAGGGCGTAGGCGTCGCGGAGCATGGCCCACTGCATGGCGTTCGAGGGCCGGACCTCGCGGCCGATGTTGTCGGAGGCACCGTAGGAGTACCAGACGTGCCCGCCGACGACCAGCATGGTGGCCGCCGACAGGTTCACCCCGTTGTGCCGGGCGAAGTACAGCCGCATGCGGTTGGGGTCCTCGTTGTTGAGGGCCGCCCACATGCGCTGGAAGTACGACAGCGGGCGCGGCCGGAAGTGGTCGCGCACGGCCGTGATCTCGTACAGGCGCTGCCACTCCTCGAGGTCGTGGTAGCCGCCCTGGACGACCTCGACGCCGGCCTTCTCCGCCTTCTTGATGTTGCGGCGCCACAGCTGGTTGAAGTTCTTGTGGACCTCTTCCAGGGAGCGGTTGGCCAGCGGCACCTGGAAGACGTAGCGGGGCTGTACGTCGCCGAAGCCGGCGCCGCCGTCCTCGCCCTGCTGCCAGCCCATGCGGCGCAGCTTGTCGGCCACCTCGAAGGCGCGCGGCTCGATGTGGTCGGCCTCTATGTCGCGCAGGCGCTTGACGTCGGGGTCCTGGATGCCCTTCTTGATGGACGTGGCGTCCCAGCGCCGGATGATCACGGGCGGGCCCATCTTCACCGAGAAGGCGCCCTGCTGCTTGAGGTGCGCCAGCATGGGCTCCATCCAGTCCTGGAGGTTCGGCGCGTACCAGTTGATGACCGGGCCCTCGGGGAGGTAGGCGAGGTACCGCTTGATCTTGGGCAGCTGCCGGTACAGGACGAGCCCCGCGCCCACCAGCTCACCGGTCCGGTCATCGAACCAGCCGAGGTTCTCCGAGCGCCATTCCGCCTTGACGTCTGCCCATGCCGGGACCTGCATGTGACTCGCCGCCGGCAGACTCTGGATGTAGGCCAGATGCTGCTCGCGACTGATGGTCCTCAGGGTCAGGCTCATTCGGGGCGCTCCTCGGGCTGGTGTGTCCCCATGGGTACAGGGGCTCCGGCTCTCGCGCGAAGCCTACTGCGCCCTGTGAGCGCCCCGTCCGGCGTACGGCTGGAAGGGGTGGTCCGGCGGCCGGGCGGCGAGGGGCTCAGCCGATGAGGCCGCCGTGGTAGATGCCGAAGAACAGTCCGGCCGCGGAGGCCCCGAGGCCCAGCACCAGACCGAAGCGCTCCCGGGTCGTCTCGGAGACGTACTGGCCGTATCCGCCGGTCAGGACGCCGAGCAGCCCTGCCCAGGATGTCAGGATGTGCAGTCCTCGGAAGCTCGCCGTGGCGAGGGCGAGTACCGCGAGCACCAGGGTCACCGCCAGCAGCGCGTGCTGCAGGGGGTGCGGTTTGCCGTCGGTGGCCAGCAGCCCGGTCCGGGGCCTTGCCGGTCGCATGATCTGAGCCATGGGGAACCTCCTGCCGAAGGCAGTGTGTCTTCGCCCTATCACATCCGGTGAGTATCGATTGTGTCCCCTCAGGGCCGGATTTCAACCGCAAGCGCGCGGCCGGGTACTCTGTACCTTCTGCACTGGTGTCCGCTGCCACCCACGGCCGGGCCGCTTCCTCGGAGGAGGCCCGATTGTCAGTGGGTCCTGGTTTACTCGTTGATACCGGTGCCAACGCATCGCAACCCTCCTGCCACGGAACGACCGTGGCCGCTGAGTCCAAAGGAGGTGGGTTCCACATGCGTCACTACGAGGTGATGGTCATCCTCGACCCCGATCTCGAGGAGCGTTCTGTCTCCCCGCTGATCGAGAACTTCCTCTCTGTCGTCCGTGACGGCGGCGGAAAGGTCGAGAAGGTCGACACCTGGGGCCGTCGTCGTCTCTCGTACGAGATCAAGAAGAAGCCCGAGGGCATCTACTCGGTCATCGACCTGCAGGCCGAGCCTGCGGTCGTCAAGGAGCTCGACCGCCAGATGAACCTGAACGAGTCGGTCCTCCGGACCAAGGTCCTCCGTCCCGAGATGCACTGAGCCCTTCCGCTCAGCCGATCCCGGGATTCGAGTAGCAGCACAAGCAGCCAGCAGCAAACCCGCCGAGAGGTTCCCCCATGGCAGGCGAGACCGTCATCACGGTCATCGGCAATCTTGTCGATGACCCCGAGCTGCGCTTCACCCCGTCCGGTGCGGCCGTCGCGAAGTTCCGTGTCGCGTCGACCCCCCGCACCTTCGACCGTCAGACGAACGAGTGGAAGGACGGCGAAAGCCTCTTTCTCACCTGCTCGGTCTGGCGTCAGGCGGCGGAGAACGTCGCCGAGTCGCTCCAGCGAGGCATGCGCGTCATCGTGCAGGGCCGGCTGAAGCAGCGGTCCTACGAGGACCGTGAGGGCGTCAAGCGCACGGTCTACGAGCTGGACGTCGACGAGGTCGGCGCCAGCCTGCGCAGTGCCACGGCCAAGGTCACCAAGACCTCGGGCCAGGGCCGCGGAGGCCAGGGCGGTTACGGCGGCGGTGGCGGTGGCGGCCAGGGTGGCGGCGGCTGGGGCGGCGGCCCCGGCGGTGGCCAGCAGGGCGGCGGCGCTCCGGCCGACGACCCCTGGGCGACCGGCGCTCCCGCCGGTGGCCAGCAGGGTGGCGGCGGTCAGCAGGGCGGCGGCTGGGGCGGTGGCTCCGGCGGCGGTGGCGGCTACTCGGACGAGCCCCCCTTCTAGGCGGGCTCCACTCACACTTCTTGATCACACAGGAGAAACATCATGGCTAAGCCGCCTGTGCGCAAGCCGAAGAAGAAGGTCTGCGCATTCTGCAAGGACAAGGTCACGTACGTGGACTACAAGGACACGAACATGCTGCGGAAGTTCATTTCCGACCGCGGCAAGATCCGTGCCCGCCGCGTGACCGGCAACTGCACCCAGCACCAGCGTGACGTCGCCACGGCCGTGAAGAACAGCCGTGAGATGGCGCTGCTGCCCTACACCTCCACCGCGCGATAAGGGAAGGGTGACCGAATCATGAAGATCATCCTCACCCACGAGGTCTCCGGCCTCGGTGCCGCGGGCGACGTCGTCGACGTCAAGGACGGTTACGCTCGCAACTACCTGATCCCGCGGAAGTTCGCTATCCGCTGGACCAAGGGTGGCGAGAAGGACGTCGAGCAGATCCGTCGTGCTCGCAAGATCCACGAGATCCAGACCATCGAGCAGGCCAACCAGGTGAAGGGCCAGCTCGAGGGCGTGAAGGTCCGCCTGGCCGTCCGCTCCGGCGACGCCGGTCGTCTCTTCGGCTCCGTCACTCCGGCCGACGTCGCTTCGGCGATCAAGGCCGCCGGTGGCCCCGAGGTCGACAAGCGCCGCATCGAACTGGGCTCGCCGATCAAGACCCTGGGCGCCCACGAGACGTCCGTGCGTCTGCACCCCGAGGTTGCCGCCAAGGTCAGCATCGAGGTTGTCGCTGCCTGAGCTTTGCTCTCGCTGAAGCGATGAGATGGGGCCGCATCTCCCGGTCGGGGGATGCGGCCCCATCTTCGTGGCCGTGTCCTTGTGGTGGCGCTCCGCGCCTCGCTTTCATGGTCGCGTTTTACGTGAAACATCGTGTTTCACGTGAAACCGTCAGCGCGTCGCGCCCGTGACGATCCATCGTCCTGATCGCGTACGCAGCCATAGCGTCACCAGGCGCATCGCCATCATCAACGTCATGGCCGCCCACAGGGCGGTGAGCCCACCGCCGAGCGTCGGGACGAGCAGCGCCACCGGAGTGAAGACCGCCAGGGTGAGCAGCATCGCCCAGGCGAGATATGGGCCGTCGCCGGCACCCATGAGAACCCCGTCCAGGACGTAGACCACTCCGCAGATCGGCTGCGAGACGGCCACGATCACAAGAGCGGGCAGGGCGGTGTCCTTGACCGCGGAGTCTCCGGTGAACAGGGGCAGGAACGCTGGACGTGACAGCACCACGAGCAGGCCGAGTGCGACCCCGACCGCGACACCCCACTCCACCATTCTGCGGCAGGCAGCGCGGGCACCCTGGGCGTCACCGGCGCCCAGATAGCGTCCGATGATGGCCTGACCGGCGATGGCGATGGCATCGAGGGCGAAGGCGAGCAGACTCCACAGAGACAGGACGATCTGATGGGCCGCGATGTCGGCGTCACCGAGTCGGGCCGCCACGGCTGTGGCGATCATGAGAATCGCTCGCAGCGAGAGGGTACGCACCAGCAGCGGCGCCCCGGCCTGGGCGGAGGCCCTGATGCCGGCGACGTCCGGGCGCAGCGAGGCACCGTGCCGGCGTGCCCCGCGGACCACGACCCAGAGGTACACCGCGGCCATGCCGCACTGGGCGATGACGGTGCCCCAGGCGGAGCCCGCGATGCCGAGGTCGGCGCCGTAGACGAGTACGACATTGAGGACGGCGTTGGCGAAGAAACCGGCGATGGCGACGTAGAGCGGGGTCCGGGTGTTCTGCAGTCCGCGCAGGACACCGGTCGAGGCCAGCACGACAAGCATGGCGGGGATGCCGAGGGCGGAGATCCGCAGATACGTGATGGCGTACGGGGCAGCGGTGTCGGAGGCGCCGAAGAGTTCCACGAGGGAGGGGGCCGTGGGCAGGACGACGGCTATGACGGCGGCGCCGAGCAGCAGCGCCAGCCAGATGCCGTCCATGCCCTGGCGAATCGCGGATTGCAGGTCGCCCGCGCCGACGCGCCGGGAGACGGCCGCCGTGGTGGCGTAGGCGAGGAAGACGAAGACGCTGACGGCTGTGGTGAGCAGGGCCGAGGCGATGCCGAGTCCGGCGAGCTGGGCGGTGCCGAGATGGCCGACGATCGCACTGTCGGCCATGACGAAGAGGGGCTCGGCGACGAGTGCGCCGAAGGCCGGGACGGCCAGCGCGACGATCTCGCGGTCGTGTCGGCGCCGGACGGTCCGGGAGCGCGCGGGGGCCTGTGTCATGAGCACCAATCTAATCGTCCACAGGTAAGAGATGCAAAGCTTTTGCGACCCTTACGTTCCGTCTCGCCGTGTGTGCTTCTGGGCACGGTTCGAAGCGATCTTGATCTAACTGGGCAAGTTTTTCTTCTGCACAGGGCGTGGACGACAAACCCGCAGTTCAGGGCCGTTTCGCAGGATGGGTCGAGGGCTTGTTCACAGGGCTGTCCACCGGGTCGTGCACAGGTTTCGCTGAGTTCTCCACAGCATCTGGCCGCTCGTCCACATGGCCTGTGGATAACCAGATTGGCTGACGGTGCCCGCGGGCCTACGGTGGTCCGGCGCCTGCTCCGTCCACCGGCTTGTGAACCATCACAAAACCGACGCGCCAGAACCGGAGTTGGGCGTCTTATTTGTCAGTGCCGTGCCGTAGAAATGAGGGGCACGGCGAGGTCCGCTCGGCGGACGGGAGGAGGTGGCTCGGTGAGCATTTCCGAGCCCTTGGACGACCCGTGGGCCGACAGCGGCCCCAGTGATCGTCTGCCCGCTTCCCGTCGTCGCGGTGACGGGGGTCGCAGCCGCGACGAGCAGCACGAGCGCGGTTCGGACAACGCCGCGTGGGACGGCGGCGGGCCGTCGTTCGAGCGGGTGCCGCCGCAGGACCTGGACGCCGAGCAGTCCGTCCTTGGTGGCATGCTCCTGTCCAAGGACGCCATCGCCGATGTCGTAGAGATCCTCAAGGGCCACGACTTCTACAAGCCGGCCCACGAGACGGTCTACCAGGCCATCCTCGACGTCTATGCCAAGGGTGAGCCGGCCGACCCCATCACGATCGCCGCCGAACTCACCAAACGCGGTGAGATCAACAAGGTCGGCGGGGCCTCGTATCTGCACACCCTCGTCCAGACCGTGCCGACCGCCGCGAACGCCGCGTACTACGCGGAGATCGTGCACGAGCGTGCCGTCCTGCGCCGCCTGGTGGAGGCCGGCACACGGATCACGCAGATGGGTTACGCGGCCGACGACGACGTCGACGAGATCGTCAATCGTGCCCAGGCCGAGATCTACGCCGTCACCGAGCAGCGCACGAGCGAGGACTATCTGCCGCTCGGCGACATCATGGAGGGCGCGCTCGACGAGATCGAGGCGATCGGGTCGCGCAGCGGCGAGATGACCGGTGTGCCCACGGGGTTCACGGACTTCGACTCGCTGACCAACGGACTGCACCCCGGTCAGATGGTTGTCATCGCAGCGCGTCCCGCCATGGGTAAGTCGACGCTCGCGCTGGACTTCGCGCGGGCCGCGTCGATCAAGAACAACCTCCCGAGCGTCATCTTCTCGCTCGAAATGGGACGCAACGAGATCGCGATGCGACTGCTGTCCGCCGAGGCCCGCGTCGCGCTGCACCACATGCGGTCCGGCACGATGACGGACGACGACTGGACCCGCCTGGCCCGCCGGATGCCGGACGTCTCGGCCGCCCCGCTCTACATCGACGACTCCCCGAACCTGTCGATGATGGAGATCCGCGCCAAGTGCCGCCGCCTCAAGCAGCGCAATGACCTCAAGCTGGTCATCATCGACTACCTCCAGCTGATGCAGTCCGGCGGCTCCAAGCGCGCCGAGAGCCGTCAGCAGGAGGTCTCGGACATGTCCCGTAACCTCAAGCTCCTGGCCAAGGAGCTTGAACTCCCGGTCATCGCGCTCTCCCAGCTGAACCGTGGTCCCGAGCAGCGCACCGACAAGAAGCCGATGGTCTCCGACCTGCGTGAGTCCGGCTCGATCGAGCAGGACGCCGACATGGTCATCCTGCTGCACCGTGAGGACGCCTACGAGAAGGAGTCGCCACGCGCGGGCGAAGCCGACCTGATCGTGGCCAAGCACCGTAACGGTCCGACGGCGACGATCACCGTGGCCTTCCAGGGTCACTATTCGCGTTTCGTGGACATGGCGCAGACCTGATCCCCCGGCGGGGAAATCGGCTCGACGTGCGGTGCCCGGGCCGATGGACTGGGGGCATGACGACACCTCAGGAAGAGCTGCTCCCCGCCACCCGCCGGGCGCTGCTGCACCGCATCGCCGTGGCCCAGGCCGAAGGGCGTACGCCGTCGCTCGTCGCGGCGGTGGTTCGGGGCGGACATACCGTGTGGCACGGTGCGCGGACCTCGGTCGACGGGCATGGCCCGGACGAGAACGTGCAGTACCGGATCGGCTCGATCACCAAGACGTTCACCGCCGTTCTCGTCCTGCGACTCCGGGACGAGGGATTGCTCGACCTTGGGGATCCGCTGGAGAAGCACCTGCCGGGTACCGGGGCGGGCGAGGCCACGATCGCCGAGTTGCTGGCGCACTCGGGCGGGCTGGCCGCCGAGTCCCCCGCGCCGTGGTGGGAGCGGACGCCGGGCTCGCTGCGGCCCGAACTCGCCGATGTGCTGGGCAAGCAGCCGCTCCTGCACCCGGCGGGCCGTCGGCACCACTACTCGAACCCCGGCTACACCCTGCTCGGTGCGCTGGTCGAGAAGTTGCGCGGTGCTCCGTGGGAGGACGTGCTGCGGCGCGAGGTGCTGGAACCGCTGGGTCTGGACCGTACGACCGGGCGCCCGCGAGCGCCGCACGCCGGTGGCTGGGCGGTGCATCCATGGGCCGACGTGATGCTGACCGAGCCCGCCGAGGACCTCGGGCGGATGGCCCCGGCAGGTCAGCTCTGGTCCACCACCGGAGATCTGGCACGGTTCGCCGTGTTCCTCGCGAGGGGGGACGACAGGGTACTGAGCGCGGAGACCGTGCGGGAGATGCGGGCGCCCGCGGCGGCGGCCGAGGCCGCGGACGTCCTGGACGGCGCGGCGTACGGACTCGGCCTGCAGATCCAGCGCTGGGACGGACGACTGCTCGTGGGGCATTCCGGCTCCCTGCCGGGTTTCCTGGCCAACCTCACCATCAGCGTGGAGGACGACGTGGCCGCGGTGGTACTGACCAACTGCACGTCCGGGCCGCTGGTGGCCGGGGTCGGTGCCGATCTCGTGCGAATCGTCGCCGAGGCGGAACCCCGGATCCCCGAACCGTGGCGACCCCTGCCGGAAGTCGACACCTCTGTGCTGGAGTTGGCCGGTCAGTGGTACTGGGGGACACACGCCTTCGCCCTACGGCTGACGACGGACGGGGGAGTCTCTCTGGAGCCGCTGTCGGGCAACGGCCGCCGCTCGCGCTTCCGGGCGAACGCCGACGGTACCTGGACAGGGCTTGAGGGCTACTACGCCGGGGAGCTCCTGCGAGCCGCGCGGCGTCCGGACGGGACCGTGAGCCATCTGGACCTCGGGTCGTTCGTGTTCACGCGTCAGCCGTACGACGAGGGGTCCCCTGTACCGGGAGGGGTGGATCCGGAGGGCTGGCGGGGGATCGGCTAGGCACCTTGGCCCGCCACGACGGGCTCCATGACGGTGGCTCTGTTTCACGTGAAACAGAGCCATCGTCATGGCGTTCACCGCTGGAGCGTCCGGTCAGAGCTGGAGCTTGAAACCCGTGTGCGAGGCCGAGAAGCCGAGGCGCTCGTAGAAGCGGTGGGCGTCGGTACGGGTCTTGTCGGAGGTGAGCTGCACGAGATGACACCCTTGCCGACGGGACTCGTCGACTGCCCACTCGATGAGCTGTGTACCCAGGCCGCTGCCGCGTTCGTCGGCGTGGATACGGACACCTTCGATGATCGACCGGGTGGCGCCGCGCCGGGAGAGACCGGGGACGATCGTCAGCTGGAGTGTGCCGACGACGCGGTCGTCGCGGACGGCGACGACCAGATGCTGGTTCGGGTCGGCACTGAGCCGTTCGAACGCGGCCAGGTAGGGGCCCAGGTCGTGCGGTGACTCACGCTCGGCGCCCAACGGGTCGTCGGCGAGCATCGCGACGACCGCTGGGATGTCGTCCTCGGCGGTGGACCGTATTTCAAGATCTCCCATGACCGCACCCTACGCAGAGACGGCAGGAGAGGTCACGGTGCAGTCCGACAGCGTCCGGCTAGGCGGGTACCGGTGTCTTGAGTGTCTCCACGACCCGGACCAGGGGGGCCAGGTCGGGGTTCCTGGCCGCTTCGTCGAGGGCCTCGCGCAGGGCGGCGTCATAGGTGTGCCGCGCCTCGCCCAGCAGCTCGAGGCCGGCCGCGGTGACGTTGGTGTAGATGCCGCGCCGGTCGGTGGGGCACAGGTAGCGCTCGAGCAGCCCCCGGTCCTCGAGCCGGGTGACCAGGCGCGTGGTGGCGCTCTGACTGAGGACGACGGCGTCGGCGACCTGCTTCATCTGCAGATGCCCTCCGTCACCCTCGTGCTGCCGGCTGAGCACGTCCAGCAGGGAGTACTCGCGCACGCTCAGGTCATGTCCGGCCTGCAGGGCGCGCTCGATGTGGGCCTCGATCCTCCCGTGCAGCAGGGAGAGGGCGCACCAGCCCTGGGAGAGGGCGGTGAGCGCGGGATCCGTCGCTGTCATGTGTTTCCTCCGTCCCGGAGCGGCTGAGACCAGGGTAGACCAGTCGCGCAATTGCCTGCGTTTGCGTATAGCCCGCGTATGCAATTATTGTGAACGCTAGTAAAGCGCTCCTGCAATCTTCTGGGAAGGTGTACCCCTCCATGCCTCTCGCGCTTTTGGCCCTCGCGATCGGGGCCTTCGGAATCGGAACGACAGAGTTCGTGATCATGGGCTTGCTGCCCGAGGTCGCGAGCGACTACGGGGTCTCCATCCCCACCGCCGGCTTCCTGGTGACCGGATACGCGCTCGGCGTGATGTTCGGCGCTCCGCTGATGACCGTGCTCGGCACCAAGATCCCGCGCAAGCGAATGCTGATGCTGCTGATGGGTCTGTTCATCATCGGCAACCTGCTCTCCGCCCTCGCCCCGGCCTTCTCCGTCATGCTGACCGGCCGGGTGGTCGCCTCCCTCGCCCACGGCGCTTTCTTCGGCATCGGTTCGGTCGTCGCGGCCGACCTGGTCGCCCCGCACAAGAAGGCCGGCGCGATCGCGATGATGTTCACCGGACTGACCGTCGCCAACGTCGTTGGCGTCCCGCTGGGGACGCTCGTCGGACAGTCCGTCGGCTGGCGCGTCACCTTCGCCGTCGTGGCGGTGCTCGGTGTCGTCGGCCTGGCCGGTGTCGCCAAGCTGGTGCCCGACGTGCCCAAGGCCGAGGGCGTGCGACTGCGGCACGAGCTGGCCGCGTTCAAGAACGTCCAGGTACTGCTCGCGATGGCCATGACCGTCCTCGGCTTCGGCGGCGTCTTCGCGGCCATCACCTACATCGCGCCGATGATGACCCACGTCGCGGGCTTCGCCGACGGCTCGGTCACCTTGCTGCTGGTCCTCTTCGGACTCGGCATGGTCGGCGGCAACCTCGTCGGCGGCAGGTTCGCTGACCGCGCCCTGATGCCGATGCTGTACATCTCCCTGGGCGCCCTGGCCGTCGTACTCGCCCTCTTCACGCTCACCGCGCACAACAAGATCGCGTCGGCCGTGACCATCTTCCTGATCGGTGCCCTGGGCTTCGCCACCGTCCCGCCGCTGCAGAAGCGCGTCCTGGATCATGCGCACGGCGCCCCGACGCTGGCCTCGGCCGTGAACATCGGCGCCTTCAACCTCGGCAACGCGCTCTCCGCCTGGCTCGGGGGCGTCGTCATCGCCGCAGGCTTCGGCTACACCGCCCCGAACTGGGTGGGTGCCGTGCTCGCCGCCGCGGCGCTGGTCCTCGCCTTCGTCTCGGCCGCTCTCGAACGGCGCGACGGCGTTCCCGGCGAGGCCGTCGCGGGTTCCGCACCCGCCGAGCGGCCGACCGCCGTCGCCCACCACTGAACGACCCGGCCGTGGGGCGGGGCCTGGGCCGTCCCCGCACCCCGCGGCTCCCCCGCCTCGGAGACCACCGAGGCACCGCACCACTCAGCAGCAATCAAGGAGAAAGCCCCATGAGCATCACCGCTGTCGCCCCGCTCACCATTCAGGACGCCGAAGTTCTCGTCGCCGCGGCCCACCGCGCCGCCGAGACCGCCGGGCCACCGTCAGCGTCACCGTCCTCGACGCGGGCGGGCATCTTCTCGCCTTCCGGCGCGACGACCGAGCCGTGCTGATCTCCGGGGAGACCAGCACCCGCAAGGCCTACACGGCGCTCCAGTTGAACGCCCCCACCGCGGACCTTGTGGAGGCCGTGCAGCCCGGAGGGCTCTTCCACACCCTGCCCACCGCGCTCGACCGGCCGCTTCTGTTCATCGCGGGTGGCGTGCCCGTGCACCGTGACGGCCGGCTGATCGGCGCGATCGGGGTCGGCGGCGGCGCGCCCGAGCAGGACCACGCCTTCGCCAAGGCCGCCGTGGAGGCCCTCGCCTGACGTCGGCCGCCGTTCCACGAAGCCGGTTTCCGGGCTCTCACCGGGAACCGGTTTCGTCGTACCGGACGCCGGCGTACCGCGAGGGCCGGTCCGTCGCGCAGGGTCAGCCCGCCGCCACCGTCAGCGGAGCGAACCGCCGGTTCCAGTCCCCTGGCAGCTCCGTGATCCCGTACGTCATGACCGTGTTGGGCGCGATGGAGGCGAGGCCGTGCTCCTTCGCCCAGGCCAGCAGCTCTTCGTGCCGTACGTCGATGTCCGTGCGCAGCGGTCGCTCCGTGCGGGCGGCGAGGGAGCTGATCAGTGCCTTGGCCGTCTCGGTGTCGCGGGCGATCAGGGGGCCCACGACGTGGGTGTCCATGTTGGGCCAGGCCGCGGCGTACCCGATGAGACGACCGTGCTCCTCGGCGACGCGGAGTTGGTCGGCGAAGGCGGGCAGCCGCGTGATGATGGGGGTGCGGTCGGTGCCGAACACCTCCTCGTCGAGCCGGAGGATCGCGGCGAGGTCGTCGGCGGTGGCCGCCCGCGTGGTGGTCCTCGACTCGGGCCCGCCCGGAGTGAAACGCCCGCGCACCATCTCCGCCCGGCCGGTGGCCTTGAAGCCGAGCTCCTCGTAGAGCGGCCGGCCGTAGGGGGTCGCGTGCAGGGTCAGGGGGGTGGTGCCCAGCGCGGCGACGACGTGACGCATCAGTCGGCGTCCGACTCCCTGACGGCCGTGCCGCTCGGCGACCAGCACCATGCCGATGGCGGCGAGGGAGGGGCGTTCGGGCGGCCCGTACTCGGTGACGGTGCAGGCGCTGACGAGACCGCCACCGGGATCGTCGATGCCGTAGCCCTTCCCGGCTGTCAGGAGGAACCCCCACTTGTGTTCCTCGCGAGGCCACCCCCGATCCTCGGACAGGTCGGCGCAGGCGGTGAGATCGCGAAGCGTCAGACGGCGGATCGGCAGAGAGGCGAGGGAAGGTGTCGGCACGCAGGTCAGGCTGTACGACAGCGGCCGTCCGCGTCCACCACTTTCCGATGGAACACGCGAGCTTTTGGCCATGTGGTGGCCAAGTGCACAGAGACACGTCATCCGCTGGACGCCGTACGGGTCGGCAGGCCGGCTGCCGCCGGTGTCAGCCGAGGTCGGGAGCGTGCATGGCACGCACACCCTCGATGTTGCCGTCCAGATAGTGCCGCAGCGACAGCGGGACGAGGTGGACGGAGGCGATCCCTACCCGCGTGAACGGCACCCGGACGATCTCGTACTCACCGGCGGGCTCGTCGACCTCGGGGCCGTGCCGCAGAGCCGGGTCCATGGACGCCAGGTGGCAGACGAAGAAGTGCTGCACCTTCACCCCGGTCGTGCCCGCGTCCTCGCCGATGTGCTCCACCGTGTCCACGAAGCACGGGACCACATCGGTGATCTTGGCGCCGAGTTCCTCGTACACCTCGCGGTGCAGGGCATCCACGACGGTGGTGTCGTCCGGCTCGACCCCGCCTCCGGGAGTGACCCAGTAGGGGTCGACACCGGGCTTGGTGCGCTTGATCAGGATCAAGTGGTCGCCGTCCAGGAGGACGGCGCGGGCGGTGCGCTTGACCACGGGTCGGACGGTCATGGAAGAAATGTGGCCCGGCTGGTTCCACGTGAAACATCGCGGCATGCCCGCTCGCGAGATCGCCGGGCTCAGTTCCAGTCGGCGGCCGCGCGCAGCAGCCACTCATGGGCGCGGGCAATGTGCGGGATCGCCAATGTGCCGGTCCGCACCACCAGGAAGTACGTCCGTAGCGGCGGCACCGCCGGTTCATGCAGGGCGACGACGTCACCGCGCTCCAGGGCCTCGGCGCACAGATAGCGGGGCAGCACGGCGAGCCCGGCGCCCGCGACCGTACAGGCGAGGACCGCACGCAGGTCGGGGGCGACGATCGTGCCCGGGGCGGCCGGGTGGGCGTCGAAGACGGATGCCCAGTAACGGGCCACGAAGGGCAGCGACTCGTGGACCTCGACCACGGGGACGTGTTCCAGGGCGGGTGCGGCGGAGCGGCCGAGCTTTTCGGTGCCGGTCCGCTCCGCCCAGTGGGGCGCGGCGACCAGGACGTGCTCCTCGTCGCAGAGCGGAGTGGCCGTGAGCAGCGCGCCGCGCGGCCGGGCCGTGCCGATGGCAAGGTCGTGATGCCCGGCGGCCAGTCCCTCCAGGGTCTCCTCGGCGTTGCCGAACGAGGCGCGCAGCGCGAAGCTCTGTCCGTCCTCGCCGGTGAGTCCCGTGAGCACGGGAAGCGCCCGCTCGGCGGTGAACTCGGGTGGTCCGGCGAGATGCAGGGTCCTGGACATGGAGTCGTCGTCCACCCCGGTTTCGGCGATCTCGACCAGGGCGTCGAGATGCGGTGCGGCCTTGTGGGCGAGTTCGTCACCGATCGTCGTCGGGGTGACGCCGCGGGCCTGCCGCAAGAACAGGGGACGTCCGAGCTGCCGTTCCAGCGTGCGGATCTGTGAGGTGACAGCCGGTTGGGAAAGGCCGAGCAGGGCCGCGGCGCGGGTGAAGGAGCCGGCTCGGTGCACGGTCACGAAGGTGCGCAGCAAGGCCAGATCCATGGAAACCCTCCCCCTCTTCTGTTCTCTCCCAGCCCTCCGGCCGCGCCCAACTATAAATATGTCGATAGGTCGCTGTCGCTACTGTGATTGGACACTGACACAGAGTCAACTAGCCTTAATCGCGCGGTTCTTCGCCCGCGGAACCGGAGGACGGTCCGAGCCACGAGGGGGGAGGCTCGGACCGTCCGTCGCATTCGACCGAAAACAGCACGGCGGCTGCGCGGCGGCGCTCAGTCCGCCGATTCCTCCAGCGCACGCAGCAGGTCGGCCACCAGGTCCGCGGGATCCTCCGCACCGACCGAGAGCCGGATGAAGCCCTCGGGCACCGCGTCGCCGCCCCAGCGTCCGCGCCGCTCGGCCGTGGACCGCACTCCACCGAAGCTCGTCGCGCCCTCCACGAGACGCAGCGCGTCGAGAAAACGATCGGCACGCGCGCGCGTGGACAGCGTGAAGGAGACGACGCACCCGTAGCGCAGCATCTGCTGCGAGGCGATCTTGTGGGAAGGGTCGTCGGGCAGCCCCGGGTACCGCAGGCCGGTGACCTCGGGCCGCGCACGGAGGGCTTCGGCCACCTTGAGCGCGGTGGCGTTCTGCCGGTCCACACGCAGTTGGAGGGTGGCGATCGAACGATGCGCGAGCCAGGCCTCCATGGGGCCGGGAATCGCACCGACGATCTTGCGCCAGCGCCGTACGGCGGTCATTGCCTCGGCATCGCGGCCGGCCACGTAGCCCAGCAGGACGTCGCCGTGGCCGGTGAGCTGCTTGGTGCCGCTGGCCACCGAGAAGTCGGCGCCGAGCTCCAGCGGGCGCTGCCCCAGCGGCGTGGCGAGCGTGTTGTCCACGGCGACCAGGGCGCCACGCGCGTGGGCCTCCTCGACGAGCCGCCGGACGTCGCACACGTCGAGCCCGGGGTTGGAGGGCGTCTCGATCCACAGCAGCTTCGCCCCGTCCAGGACGCCGAGCTGGGCGTCTCCGCCGGTCGGCGCGGTGCGCACCTCGATGCCGTACGCCTCCAGCTGGGCACGGACCAGCGGCAGCGCCTGGTAGCCGTCGTCGGGCAGGACGGCCGTGTCACCGGCGCGCAGCTGAGAGAAGAGCACCGAGGAGATCGCGGCCATGCCGGAGGCGAACACCAGCGTCTCGACGTCGTCCTGCCCGGGCGCCTCCAGCTCACCGATGGCGCGCTCGAGGTGGGTCCAGGTCGGGTTCTCGTCGCGGCCGTAGGTGTACGGGCCGGTCGGCTCACCCGGCAGATGGAAGTGGGCGGCGAACACGGGTCCTGGCAGCGTCGGCTCGTGCTTGACCGGCTCGGGCAGCCCGGCCCGCACCGCGCGCGTGCCGTCACCGGCGCCGTGAGGGGCGCCCTCCGCGCCCGTGCCGGCGCCGTTGTTCGTAGCGGAATCACTCATGCCGCCCGTCCTTCCACTTGCTCGCGTACCGCGGCGAGCAGTCCGGTGCTCGCTGCCTCCACCATCTCAAGGCATTCCTCGAAGCCGTCCACGCCCCCGTAGTAGGGGTCCGGTACATCCAGGTCAGTGCGGTCGGCGGCGGGGTCGTAGGACCGCAGCAGCCGTACCTTCGCCGCGTCCTGCTCCGTGGGCGCGAGGCGGCGCAGTGCCCGCAGGTGACCGGCGTCGAGGGGGACGACGAGGTCGAGGCGGGAGAACCAGGACGGCTGGAACTGGCGGGCCCTGTGGTCGAGGCCGTAGCCGTTCTCCTCCAGGACGGCCATGGTGCGCGGGTCGGCGCCCTCGCCCTCGTGCCAGCCGCCGGTGCCTGCGCTGTCGGCCTCGACCAGGCCGTCCAGCCCGGCGTCCGCCACGCGCGCGCGGAAGACGGCCTCGGCCATCGGGGAGCGGCAGATGTTGCCCGTGCACACGAAGCAGACGCGGTAGGTCATCGGGATCAGTCCTTGTCGGGCAGGAACGCGTTGAGGGCCCAGGAGACGATCGAGATGATCAGGCCGCCCAGGACAGCGGTCCAGAACCCGTCGACGTGGAAGCTCACGTCGAGCTTGTCGGCCAGCCACGACGTGAGCAACAGCATCAGCGCGTTGACCACCAGCGTGAACAGGCCGAGGGTCAGGATGAACAGGGGGAAGGTCAGCACCTGCACGATCGGCTTGACCAGCATGTTCACGATGCCGAACACCAGGGCGACCACGATCAGCGTGACGGCCTTCTCGCCGGTGCTGCCCCCGGTCAGGGTGATCTTGTCGAGCAGCCACACGGCGACCGCGAGGGCGCCCGCGTTGGCGATCGTCTTGACTAGGAAATTCTTCATGTGTCTGATCGTGGCAGACGCGATCGGAAACGAACGGTGAGGCAGGGGCGGACGAGGCGATGAAGGCATTCCGGCTGGACGAACTGGAGGCGGAGCGCGCCGCCAACGACGGTGCCTACCTGCAGTTCCTGCGCGAGCGGAACATGTCGGTCGGTCTGTACGCCCTCGACGCGGGTACGGCCGACCCGCAGAAGCCGCACGCGCAGGACGAGGTGTACTTCGTGGTGAGCGGGCGGGCCGCGATCACCGTGGGCATGGAGACCACCCAGGTCGCCCGCGGCAGCGTGGTGTACGTGCCGGCCGGGGTCGCCCACAAGTTCCACCACATCAGCGAGGATCTGCGGGTAATGGTGGTGTTCTCTCCGCCCGAGAGCTGAGCCGCGACCCCGGGATTCCCTAGGGGACCGGTCAGGGGAAGCCAAGGGGTGCGAGGGCCCTGCCGGGGCCCTCGCGGCCCTAGCATCGAGTGCAGGACATCAGAAGACCCCATAGGGACCCCGGGCCGTCGAAGAGCCCGGCACTCGAACGGGCGGAAAGGTAAGGACGAGGGCGATGCGAGAGATCTTCACGGGACTGCCGTGGTGGGTGAAGTGGATCGCGGTGCCGGTCATCGCCCTGGTCGTGTTCGGCGGGATGATCGCCAGCGTCGTCGGCTTCGTGATCGGACTGCTGTTCAAGCTGCTGGTCTTCGTCGCGCTCGTCGGCGGACTGATCTACGTCGTACGCAAGTTCATGTCGAGTTCGTCGTCGCGCAGCGACTGGTGAGAGCCGTGGGACACCGGTGGCGGTAACAGGAATCACCGGTTCCCTCGCGCGAGGGAAGTTTCCCGGACGGGCAGTCGGCGAGCGGTGACCGGCGAATAGAGTCCGGAGCCTCACGCGGGGGCGACCCCGCGAGTGGCGTACACCCCCACCCGTGTTCCCCGCACGGGCTGCCCCCTCGCGTTCCGGGAGTGACTCTTGGCCACGGCCGACACCGCGTTCGTTCCACTGCACGCACTGCCCGAGCAGCCCCGTTCGACGGCTCGGACACCCCCCGCGACCCCCTCCGCGGGCCCTCCGTCCGGGACCCTCATCGGCTCCGTGCAGCGGGCGATGCGCCTTCTGGAGTGCGTCGCCGAGCACGAGTACGGAGCCCCCGCCAAACAACTGGCCCGTGAGACGCGGCTGGCGCTCCCCACGGCGTACCACCTGCTGCGCACTCTGGTGCACGAGGGGTATCTGCGCCGTGAGAAGGGCCTGTTCTTCCTCGGTGAGGCCGCTGAGCGGCTCGGCGGCAGCGGCGCCGAGCAGAAACGTCGCAGCACGGTGGTCGACGCGCTGGCCCGCTGGCGCGATGCGATCGGTGTCCCCGTGTACTACGCCATGTACCGCGACGGCGAGATCGAGATCATGTGCGTCTCCGACACTCCGGGCAATCCGGCGGTCGAGGAGTGGGCGGACTTCCGCGAGACCGGGCACGCGCACGCGATCGGACAGTGCCTGCTGTCCCAGCTGGACGAGGACGCCCGCCGCGACCACCTGGACCGCTACCCGGTGCAGCCCGTCACGCCGTACACGGTGCGTGATGGCAATGCCCTGCTGAGGCGACTGGAACGCATGCGGCGCATGACGCCGGTGACCGAGCGCCAGGAGTACGCCCTGGGGACGGTCTGCGCGGCGATTCCGATCACCGTGGGCACCACGGCCGCGACGATGGCCATCTCCTTGCCCCTCCATCAGGCCGACCGGCTGCTGCCCGCGGCGGAGCGGTTGCAGGACGAGGTGGGGCGACTTCTGGGGTCGCTCGCGATCTCTATCAGTATCTGAAAACTCACTCCTTGTGATCTGGTGTGTACGTTAAGCAAGATGCCACCAGTGTTAGAGGTTTGATTCCCGGCCAGTCGACGGCGAATGACGGGGTAGGCGATGGGCGAGTCCGTACAGGCAGAGGTCATGATGAGCTTTCTCGTGTCCGAGGAGCTCTCTTTCCGCATTCCGGTGGAGCTGCGCTACGAGACCTGTGATCCCTATGCCGTGCGACTGACTTTCCATCTGCCCGGGGACGCGCCGGTGACCTGGGCCTTCGGCCGGGAGTTGCTGGTCGACGGAGTGGGCCGGCCGTGCGGTGACGGTGACGTGCGCATCGCCCCCGTCGATCCCGAGCCGCTGGCCGAGGTGCTGATCCGGCTTCAGGTCGGCAGCGACCAGGCGCTGTTCCGTTCGTCGGTGGCCCCACTGGTGGCGTTCCTCGACCGCACCGACAAGCTGGTGCCGCTCGGGCAGGAGGGGGCGCTCGCCGACTTCGACGCCCACCTCGACGATGCCCTGGACCGCATCCTGGCGGAAGAACAGAGCGCGGGCTGAACCGTTACGGCAGTTCTACGACGGTGGCGTAACGCTTCGCCGCGATCGGCTGCCGACGGGTCGCCGATGGGTCAGCGCTTGCGCCGACGGCCCCGCCCGCGTACGGGAGCCGAACCGGCACCCGACGTCGCACCGGCACCCGACGGCGCACCGGCACCCGACGTCGCACCGGCGGCCTGCGCCGCCGGTGGGCCGGCCGATCGGTCGGCCGATACGACGAGGGCCGCGAGGGCCGTGGTGACCGGAACGGATGCCACCAGGCCGATCGAGCCGACCAGCGTGCGCACGATCTCCTCCGCCACCAACTCGCTGTTGGCGACCGTCCCCACTCCGCTCTGCGCGATCGAGAACAGCAGCAGCAGGGGCAGCGCGGCGCCCGCGTAGGCGAGGACGAGCGTGTTGACGACCGAGGCGATGTGGTCGCGGCCGATCCGGATGCCCGCCCGGTACAGCCCCCGCCAGCCCATCGCCGGGTTGGCCTCGTGCAGTTCCCAGACCGCCGACGTCTGGGTGACCGTCACGTCGTCGAGCACACCGAGCGAACCGATGATGACTCCGGCGAGCAGCAGGCCGCTCATGTCGATCGTCGGATACAGGCCGTGGATGAGGCCGGTGTTGTCGTCCGTGTTGCCGGTGAGCGCGGCCCAGCCGATGAACAGCGATCCGAGCACACCGATCAGCAACAGCGAGATCAGGGTGCCGAGCACCGCGACGGACGTACGGGCCGACAGGCCGTGGCACAGATAGAGCGCGATCAGCATGATGGCGCTGGCCCCGACCACCGCCACGGCCAGCGGGTTCGACCCTTGCAGGATCGCGGGCAGGATGAAGAAGTTCAGCAGCAGGAAGCTGATGGCCAGCGAGACCAGGGCCATGAGACCCCGCAGCCGTCCGACGACCACGACGGCGAGCGCGAAGATGCCGGCGAGCAGAGCCAGCGGCAGTCCGCGGTTGATGTCGGTCACCGAGTACTGCAGGTCCTTCGGTGCGGAGGGCTCGTAGGCGACCACCACCTTCTGGCCCTCGTGCAGCTGCCGTGACTGGTCCGGCTGCACGATCTCGGTGAACGTGAGGCCCTTGTCCTTGCCGGTGTCGACGCGGATCGTCGCCCGCTTGCACTCGCCCTGCGCCTGCTGCACCGCGGAGGAGCCCTCGGCGGTGGAGGTGTCGCCGGTCGGTGGGACGCCCGAGGCGTTGACGGACTGACAGCTCAGCTCGACCACCTTGGTGACGGTGGCATCCTGCGTCTGCCGGTCGAAGCCGACCCCGGTGCGTTCGTGCGGCGGCGCACCGCCCGGCCACAGCAACGCGAGCCCGACCAGCACCGCCGCGGCGAACGGGATGAGGACCGCGGTGATGACCTTCCGCAGGTGCCGGGAGACGGGCGCCGCCGGGCCGTGACTGTGGGAGTGCCCGTGCCCACCGTGCCCACCGGGACCGCCGTGCCCACCGGGACCGCCCTGGCCGTCACCCGCACCGTGGCTGTCACCTACACCGTGGCCGCCGCCCCCGTCATGTCTGCCGCCGCCCGCGCCGTGAGCGCCGGAAGGATCGGGGCCGGCTCCGCGGCCGGTGCCTTCCTCGGTGCCCGGTCCGCGGCGGGGCTCGTGCGGCGGAAACGGGGGATGCTGCGGTGTGGTCACCGACCGATCATCGCAAGAACGAGGGGGGCCCTCTGTTCACCGCGCCCGAATTGACGCTAGCGTGGGGGCACCTTTGTACACGCGGGAGCTCGGAGCACCGGGCTGAGAGGGCGCTGACCTCCGTCCCAGCGATGTTTCACGGGAAACGTCACCGAATCCGAGTGATGTATCCCACGAAGCGTCGACAGACGGAAGCCGCTGCGTCGACCGCCGAACCTGTTACCGGGTAATGCCGGCGTAGGGAGTAGGTCTCATGACCATCAAGGACGCACGCACGCCTGCCTCCACGCAGAACTCCGCCCAGGAGGAGACCACGGAGGCCGGGAAGTCCATCGGCTGGCACAAGGCGTACGTCGAGGGCTCGCGCCCCGACCTGCGCGTGCCGGTTCGTCAGGTGCACCTCACCAACGGGCAGTCGGTCACGCTGTACGACACTTCGGGCCCGTACACCGATCCGCTCGTCGACACGGATGTCCGCAGGGGACTGTCGCCGCTGCGGGAGAACTGGATCATCGCCCGAGGCGACACCAAGGAGTACGCCGGCCGTCCCGTCCGTCCCGAGGACGACGGAATCAAGCACACCTCTCCGCGCGGCGGACTGCGCAACCTCGACGCCGTCTTTCCCGGACGGCCGCGCCAGCCGCGCCGGGGGAGGGACGGCAACGCGGTGACGCAGCTCGCGTACGCACGCCGGGGCGAGATCACGCCGGAGATGGAGTACGTGGCCGTCCGGGAGAACGTCTCGCCGGAAGTGGTCCGGGAGGAGATCGCGGCCGGCCGTGCCGTGCTGCCCGCCAACGTCAACCACCCGGAGATCGAGCCGATGATCATCGGCAAGCGGTTCCTGGTGAAGGTCAACGCCAACATCGGCAACTCGGCGGTGACGTCCTCCATCGAGGAGGAGGTCGACAAGATGACCTGGGCGACCCGGTGGGGTGCCGACACGGTCATGGACCTGTCCACCGGCCGCAACATCCACACCACCCGCGAGTGGGTGCTGCGCAACTCCCCCGTCCCCATCGGCACCGTGCCGCTCTACCAGGCCCTGGAGAAGGTCGACGGCCGCGCCGAGGAGCTGACCTGGGAGGTCTACAAGGACACCGTCATCGAGCAGGCCGAGCAGGGCGTGGACTACATGACGGTCCACGCGGGCGTGCGCCTGGCGTACGTACCGCTGACCGCGAACCGCAAGACGGGCATCGTCTCGCGCGGCGGCTCGATCATGGCGGCGTGGTGTCTGGCGCACCACAGGGAGTCGTTCCTGTACGAGCACTTCGAGGAGCTCTGCGAGATCCTCGCCGCCTACGACGTCACGTACTCGCTCGGCGACGGCCTGCGGCCGGGCTCGATCGCGGACGCCAACGACGAGGCGCAGTTCGCGGAGTTGCGCACACTCGGGGAACTCAACTCGATCGCGAAGCGTTTCAACGTACAGACCATGATCGAGGGCCCGGGCCATGTCCCGATGCACAAGATCAAGGAGAACATCGACCTTCAGCAGGAGATCTGCGATGAAGCTCCGTTCTATACGCTCGGGCCGCTGACGACGGACGTCGCACCGGCGTACGACCACATCACCTCCGGCATCGGTGCCGCGATGATCGCCTGGTGGGGCACGGCCATGCTCTGCTACGTCACGCCCAAGGAGCACCTGGGCCTGCCCAACCGTGACGACGTCAAGACCGGCGTCATCACCTACAAGATCGCCGCCCATGCCGCCGACCTCGCCAAGGGTCACCCAGGTGCGCAGGAGTGGGACGACGCGCTGTCGGACGCACGTTTCGAGTTCCGGTGGGAGGACCAGTTCAACCTGGCCCTCGACCCGGACACGGCACGGGAGTTCCACGACGAGACACTGCCGGCCGAGCCCGCCAAGACGGCCCACTTCTGCTCGATGTGCGGGCCGAAGTTCTGTTCCATGAAGATCTCGCAGGACATCCGACGTGAGCACGGAGGCAGCAAGACCGAGATCGAGGAGGGCATGGCCCAGAAGTCGAAGGAGTTCGCGGCACAGGGAAACAGGGTCTACCTGCCGTTGGCCGACTGAGTCCCTGTTCCGACCTCACGCCGAGCGATCCTGTGCACGGGGAGCGGGAGCGCTTGGGGTGAGGTCGGGGGTCTGCCCCCTCCCCATCGAGGGGTGCGTCTCGGCAGACTGGGCGCATGACAGCCACCTCCCTGAACAAGGGCGCCAATCTCGCCGTCGACTCCCCCGCGGTGCGCGTCGAACTCGTCTGGTCCGCCGGACCGGGTGTGCCCGAGGTCGACGCCTCCGCGCTGTTGCTCACCTCGGCCGGACGGGTGCGGGACGACGGCGACTTCGTCTTCTACAACCAGCCCCGCCACGCGTCCGACGCGGTGAGGCACCTGGGCAAGCAGGGCGGCTCCGGTGCCGGCGCGGGTGTCACGACCGACGCCGTCGAGGTGGACCTGCGCTCGGTGGAACCGGCCGTCGACCGCGTCGTCCTGTGTGCCTCGGCGGACGGCGGGACGTTCGGCCAGGTCCCGGGGCTGTCACTGCGGCTGCTGGATGCCGGGACCCGCACCGAACTGGCCCGGTTCGACATGGCCGCCGGGACGGAGACGGCCCTGGTCGGTGGCGAGCTGTACCGGCGCCAGGGGAAGTGGAAGTTCCGCGCGGTCGGGCAGGGTTACGCCTCCGGACTCGCGGGGCTGGCCACGGACTTCGGCATCACCGTGGACGACGCTCCCCCGGCGGCCGCGCCCGCCGCCCCGGCGACTGCGGCGACCCCTCCGCCTCCGCCGACGCCCATGCCACCGGCCCCGCCGGCCCCATCGGCAGCACCGGCGCCGCCCGCAGCACCGGCTGCCCCACCGGCGCCCAGCGGTGCGGGCCGCCCCCGCCTCACCAAGGGCGAGGAACACCTTCCCGTCGACATGCGCAAGCGATTGTCCCTGCGCAAGGAACAGGTCGCGGTCAGCCTGAGCAAGCACGGGGCGGCCGGTGTCACCGCGCGGGTCATCCTGGTCCTGGACGCCTCCGGGTCCATGTCCTTCCTCTATTCCAAGGGTGTGGTCACGGACGTCGTGGAGCGGATGGCCGCCGTCGCCGCGCAGCTGGACGACGACGGCGAGATGCAGGCATGGACCTTCGCCTCGACCCCGGCGCGTCTGCCCGACCTCCGCCTCGGCGAGCTTCCCGAGTGGCTGCGGCTGCACGTACGCGTGGGGGAGATCAGTCTCTTCCGCCGCGGCCGGAAGAAGGGCCTGCACCCCGAGCAGGTCGACATGCGGGCCGTCGGCATCCAGAACGAGGAGCAGAAGGTGATCGCCGAGGTACGAGCCTTCGTCCGGGACAACCCGGCGTCGGCTCCGACCCTGGTGCTGTTCTTCTCCGACGGAGGCGTCTACCGCAACGCCGAGATCGAGCGGGAGCTGCGGGAGGCGGTGGAGGAACCCGTCTTCTGGCAGTTCGTGGGACTCGGGCGGTCCAACTACGGGGTGCTCGAGCGCTTCGACGCCCTGCCGGGCCGCCGTGTCGACAACGTCGGCTTCTTCGCCGTGGACGACATCAGCACCGTCCCGGACCCGGAGCTGTACGACCGACTGCTGTCCGAGTTCCCGTCCTGGATCACTGCCGCCGGCCGGGCGGGCATCCTCTGAACCGCTGCCCGCCCGGGCCGGTGGCTACTCGGGCCGGTGTTCCGGGCCGCCGAAGTCCGGGCTGCTGTAGTCCGGGCTCGAGTAACGCGGACGCGGGCCCGCCTCGGGACCGCCGTCCGGGCTCGTGAACCCGGGACGGCCGTAACCGAGGTGCGGCATACGGCTGGTCGGCGCCGCCGGTGCCGTACGGTGCAGTGCGGTGGCGCCCGGCTCGGCCAGTGCCTCCCGCAGGAAGGGCAGGATGCCGCGTTCGAGCAGGGCGTCGTGCCAGGCTTCCCTGGCCCGGACCACTTCCTCGTCGAGTTCGCCGTAGAAGCCGGACTCGGCGGAGGGGCGGTTGCGCAGTGCGGTGAGCAGCAGTCCCACCGCGGCGACGAGGATCGCCACCGCGGTCACGGCGCCGAACACCCATCCGGTGGTGAGCATGGTCTGCGCGAAGGTCTGCCCCGGATCGAGCATCTTCAGGATGTAGCCGACGAGCAAGAATATCGCAGCGGCGGTGCCGGCCAGGACGGGTGCCAGGACGGCGACGACGGCGACGGCGCCCGCGCCGGTCGCCTCGGCGACCTCGCCCATGGTGGCGGCGAGTCCCGCCGCGCCCGTGCCCGGCTCGTCGGAGCCGGATTCGCGGGTGGACGACACCTGGGCGGGCGGCGCCGGGTGGCGCAGTTCCTCGCGGACCTTCACGTAGTGCTGGTACTCGGTCGTGGCCGCCGCGGTGATGAGGGCGGTGGCGCTGAGTGCCATGGTGCGCAGTTGTTCGGAGTTGAGCCGCTGTCCGACAGCGGCCAGTTCCGGGCGGTGTGGTGCGGAGCGCAGCGCCTCTTCGAGGACCCGCTCGTACTCTTGGCGGTCCTCGTTCGACAGGTACTGCGGAACGCTGTTCATGTGCATCCCCCGATGCTCCGTAGGGCTTGGGGCTCGCATGCCAACGAGCCGTCGGGCAGAAACGGAGGGGAGCCTGCTACGGATAAGCCGATGGTAGAGCGGTGACGGTGGGTGGTGACAGGGGGTTTCCAGAAATTGGGTGCCGGTCTGTACGGACGCCGCCGCGTGTAAACCCGTCCGGTGAACGGTCAGGCTTCGAGCGGAAGTTGCTGGACCAGCAGCTTTCCGGCCATGGTCACGCCGCCGTCCATCGCGATGGCCAGCCCGTCCGCGTAGACGTGAGGTCCCTCGACCGCGGTACGGGTGTCGTCCTCGCCGTCCTCGGAGCCGACCTCGCCCAGCAGGTACGGGATGGGGCTGTGACCGTGAACGATCCGGGTGCCGCCGTACGTGTCCAGCAGTGAGCGCACGGCGTCGGCGCCGCCCTCGTCCCGGAAGGAGAAGCGCTTGGTGAACTTGCGGAACAGGTCCCACACCTCTTCCGCGTCGTTGCGCGTGAGCGCCTCGCGGACGGTGTCGTTGACCTCCTCGATGGAGCCGCCGTAGTCGAGGTAGGTGGTGGCGTCCGAGTGGACCAGGAGGTGGCCGTCGACCTCTTCCATGGCGTCGAGGCGGGCCATCCACTGCAGGTGGTGGTCCTGCAGTCGGTCCATGTCGGTCTTCTGGCCGCCGTTCAGCAGCCAGGCCGCCTGGAAGGTGGCGGTGCCCGCACCCGAGTTGACGGGCGTGTCGCCGAATCGCTTGGCGCCGAGCAGCAGCAGCTCGTGGTTGCCCATCAGCGCCTTGCAGTAGCCGCCGGCTGCCGCGGCCTCGGCGGACAGCCGCATCACCAGGTCGATGACGCCGATGCCGTCCGGGCCCCGGTCCGTGAAGTCGCCGAGGAACCACAGGCGGGAGGTGCCCGCGCACCATTGTCCGGCGGCGTCGACGAGGCCCTTCTCCTGGAGGGCGGCCAGCAACTCGTCGAGGTAGCCGTGCACGTCGCCGACGACGAACAGCGGCCCCTGGCCCTTGGCGGGTTGCTGCACCACGATCGGTTCGGGGTCGACGGCCACCTGGACCGTGTCACCCCGACGGATGACGGGCAGATCCCGCTGAGTGGGCGTGTACCCCTCCGGGAGGTTCTCCTCATACGGGAGTTTCTCCCCGTACTCCTCCTCGGAGGGCGGCGCTGCCTCGCCCGCGTGCGTGCCGGTGGCGGCGTACGGAGCGGTCTCGTGGACGTACGCGGGCACCCGGAAGTCGCGTACCGTCGCCGTCCGCTCCACCTCGGGTCCCTGACCGGCCCCCTGAGTCATCGACCCCTCCACCATCGCGCCGCATCTGCACCGCTTCGGACTGCCTGGTCGCAGCGGCCCACGGTGTGTGGGCCCATCATAGGAATGCGGATCGCGCTGTGTGATGACCCAGGGGTGGTGAATCAGAACAGGACTCCGGTTCACTGCGGCTTTCGCCCCGATTGGGCCGGGCTTCGCCCGTCCGCAACGGCGGTGTGATCATGCTCCGGACGTGCCGGATGCCGTCTCCGCCGCCCTTGCCGCCACTCCCGTACGGGGGTGGCGCCGTACTTGCCGGGCCCCCGGCGCTCCCGAGCGGGCTTGGGTTCTAACGGTCCTCGCAACACCCGCGATCTGTGGGAGTTGCGAGGACCGTGGCTGTTGGACGCGATGATCTTGCGGGGGTGAAGGAGCG
>NZ_JBHJRX010000039.1:0-92881 GCF_042268605.1 Streptomyces sp. NPDC056296
GCCTCCCCGTGGACGGGGCGGGAGGGCGACTCCTGACCAGATCCTTGCTTTTCGAACACGCGGGCACGCCGATGTCGACGCGCGACCGCTTCAGACGCGCGCGGGCAGGCCGGAGCCGTCGACGGTCGCGACGCGCAGCAAGCGGTCGAGGTAGGTCCGCAGTCGGCCCGCCATGTCGTACGACCCGGGGGCGAGCGCCCACTGCAGTTGCAGCCCGTCCATGACGGCGGCGATCTCCGCGGCGATGCCTTCGCAGTCGGTGCCCCGTTCGAGTTCGCCGCGATCGACGGCGGCGCGCAGTGACTTGGTGATTTTGCCGATCACCGTGTCGTAGCGGCGGAGAAAGTAGCCGTGAGCGGGATGGCCACGCTCGCCCGCCTCCGCGGCCAGGACATTGAACATCCTGGTGCGGCCGGGCCGTGCCGCGTTGTGCGCGGCGAGGTCGACCAGCGCATCGAAAGCCTCGACGGCGGACCGCGGTTCCCGGGCGAAGAACCGCGCCGCGTCCTGCTCGTCGCTGTGCCGCAGGACCGAGACGAGCAGGTCCTCCTTGCTGCGGAAGTGGTGCAGCAGACCGCCCTGGGTGATGCCGACGTCCTTGGCGATCCGCGCGAGCGAGGAGGCGTGGAAGCCCCACTGCGCGAAGTGCTCGACGGCGACGTCGAGGATGCGGGCGCGGCGCTCGTCGCCCACCGCGTAACTGCCGCGAGCTGCGGATCTACGGGGCTCGGGGCCCTGGGTGCGGTCCATGTCCATCACCTTAATCCGCGTTTCGACAAGCCCTGGGAGGGTGTGATTCAAGCCACTCGTGAAAACCTACTGCCTACTCGGTTTATGCGTCTACGGTGTGGGCGTCGGACGGCGAGGAAGCCGTCCCCCTCCCCTCTGGAGAGCCGTCATGGCCGTCATCCCCGACGCCGCGCCAAGCGCCGAGTCCCCCGCCCCGGCCCCCTCCGCACCACCTCGGCCCGCCTCCGCGAAGCTGGTTTTCGGCCTCGCCTTCGCCCAGTTCGGCGTGATGCTCTCGCTGCTGACACCGGTGATGGTCACGCTCGCGCTCCGCGTCGCGCAGATCGTCCCGGAGGACGACCGGGGCTCCGCCCTGGGCCAGGTCCTCTCCCTGGGCGCGGTCCTCGCGATGATCGGCAACCCGGTCTTCGGCTCCCTGTCCGACCGCACCCGCAGCCGGTTCGGACGCCGTCGGCCCTGGCTGATCGGCGGCATGGCGGCCGGGTTCCTCGGCCTGCTCGTGGTCGCGCTCGGCGGCAGCGTCCCGGTCCTCATGCTCGGCTGGGCCCTCGCCCAGCTCGGCGGCAACGCGGCGCTGTCCGCGGTCGTCGCCGGCGTCCCCGACCTGGTGCCCGAGCAGCAGCGCGGCAAGGTGTCCGGCATCATCGGCATGATGACCTCGGTGGCGATGATCGTCGGCACCGTCCTGGCCAACGCCTTCGACGACAACCTCGCCCTGGCCTTCGTCGTGCCGGGCGCCATCGGTCTCCTCGGCGTGGGCTACCTGACCTCCGTCATGCAGGACCGCCCCGCCACGCCGGGCGCCTTCGCGCCGTACAGTGCACGCGAGTTCCTGCGCTCCTTCTGGGTCAGCCCGAAGCGGCACCCGGACTTCGCCTGGAACTTCGCCGGCCGCTTCCTGGTCTTCGTCGGCATCTCCTGCGTCACCAGCTACCAGGTCTACTTCCTCATGGACCGACTCGGCTACAGCGAGGACGAGGTCTCCGGGAAGGTCCTGATCGGCACGGTCGCCATGGTCGCCGCGGTCATCGCCGGATCGCTCCTCGGCGGCACCCTCTCCGACCGGTCGGGCCGCCGCAAGCCGTACGTTCTCGGCGCGTCGCTGGTCATCGCCGCCGGTCTCCTGCTGGTCGCGACGGCGCACTCCTTCCCGGTCTTCGTCCTCGCGATGGTCGTCTTCGGCTTCGGTGAGGGCCTCTACCTCTCGGTCGACGTGGCCCTCGCCGCCGCCGTCCTGCCGAACCCCGAGGAGTCCGCCAAGGACATGGGCGTCCTCAACATCGGCAACGCCCTCCCGCAGTCCCTCGTCCCCATCGTCGCCCCCGCCCTGCTCGCGGTCGGCGCGGGCGACGAGAACTACGGAGCGCTCTTCCTCTTCGGCGGCATCGCGTGCGTTCTCGGCGCGCTCGCCGTCCAGTTCATCCGCAGCGTCAAGTGAGGCACCCGGTCATGACATCCACGCCCAAGGTCCGCGACGAAGGCCACCCCTACCAGAATCCCGAACTCCCCGTGGAGCGGCGGGTCGAGGACCTTCTCGCCCGCATGACGCTCGCCGAGAAGGCGGGCCAGCTCTTCCACGCGATGCTCGCCATGAAGCCCGACGGCTCGACCGTCGAGAAGGGCGACCCGGGCATGGTCGAGCTGGACACCACGCACATGCTGCACGGCCAGTACCTGACCCACTTCAACCTCCTGGGGACCTACGAGGCGGCCGCCATGGCCCGCTGGCAGAACACCCTCCAGGCGATGGCGGCCGACACCCGCCTCGGTATCCCCGTCACCCTCTCCACGGACCCGCGACACGCCTTCACCGACAACGTGGGAACGTCGTTCAACGCGGGCGCGTTCTCCGCCTGGCCCGAACCACTGGGGCTGGCCGCCCTGCGCGACGAGCGACTGGTGTACGAGTTCGCCGACACCGTCCGCCGCGAGTACCTGGCCGTCGGCTTCCGCGTCGCCCTGCACCCCCAGATCGACCTGGCGACCGAGCCGCGCTGGTCCCGGCAGAGCGGCACCTTCGGCTCCGACGCCGCGCTCACCTCCCGACTCGTGCGCGCCTACGTCCGCGGACTTCAGGGCGACCGGCTCGGCCGGCACTCCGTCTCGGCCATGGTCAAGCACTTCCCGGGCGGCGGCCCGCAGAAGGACGGCGAGGACCCGCACTTCGCCCACGGCAAGGAGCAGGTCTACCCGGGCGGCATGCGCGACCTGCACCTGGAGCCCTTCAAAGCAGCCATCGCCGCCGGCTGCGCCCAGATGATGCCGTCCTACGGGCAGCCCGTCGGCACCGACTGGGAGGAGGTCGGTTTCGGCCTCAACAAGGGCGTCGTCCAGGACCTGCTGAGGGACCGGCTCGGTTTCGACGGCATCGTCTGCACCGACTGGGGCCTCGTCACCGACGCGGAGATCTTCGGCGAGACGCACCCGGCGCGCGCCTGGGGCGCCGAGTCACTCGCGGAGACCGAGAGGGCGGCCCGGATGCTGGAGGCCGGCTGCGACCAGTTCGGCGGCGAGTCCTGCCCCGAACTGGTCCTGGAACTGGTGGAGTCGGGCCGCCTGCCCGGTTACCGCCTCGACGCCTCCCTGCGCCGCGTCCTGCGGGAGAAGTTCGTCCTCGGCCTCTTCGACGACCCGTACGTCGACGTGGGCCGGGCCGCCGAGACCGTCGGCCGCGCCGACTTCCAGGAAGCCGGCGCGCGCGCCCAGCGCCGATCGCTGACCCTGCTGACCAACGGTGACGGGACCGTGCCGGTGACCGGCCGGCCCAAGCTGTACGTGGAGAACGTACAGGCCGAAGTGGCCGAGGAGTACGGTCGACCGGTGGCGCGCCCCGCCGACGCGGACGTGGCGGTACTACGGCTCCGGACCCCCTACGAGCCGCGTGCCAACAAGTTCGAGTCGTTCTTCCACTCGGGGACCCTCGCGTTCCCGGAGCACGAACTGCGGTCGATACTCGACCTGTTGGCCACCGTCCCGACGATCGTCTGCATCAACCTGGAACGTGCCGCCGTCATCCCGGAGATCGCCGAGAGCGCGGCGGCGCTGATCGCCGACTACGGCGCGAGCGACGCCCCGCTGCTCGACGTGGTGTTCGGCCGGGCCAAGCCCGAGGGGCGTCTCCCGTTCGAGCTGCCTCGGTCCATGGAGGCCGTCGTGGTGTCCCGTCCCGACGTCCCGAACGACACGGCCGATCCCGTCTTCCCCCACGGAGCGGGACTCACCCTGTGACTCACGCGCGCGGGGCTCCCGGCCAGGGACCGAACTGGAGGCGGAACAGCGCGCCGCCACCGGAAGCCTGCTCCGCGGTGAGCGTGGCACCGTGCGTGCGGGCGATCTGGCGGGCCATCGCCAGACCCAGTCCGGAACCGGGCAGCGAGCGGACCGACGGGGCGCGGTAGAAGCGGTCGAAGATGTGGGGGAGGTCCCCGGGAGCGATACCGGGCCCGTGGTCCCGGACGGTCAGCTCGCGGTCGTCGACCACCACCTCCACCTCGCCGTCTGGCGGGCTGAACTTCGCCGCGTTGTCCAACAGGTTCGTCAGCAGTCGGGCCAGCCTGGAGGGGATTCCGGGGCGCAGCACGCCGGTGGCCCGGTCGGTCGTGCGGAGCTCGAAGCTGACCCGGGGCCAGCGTTCCCGGGCGGTGTCCACGGCGTGCCGGGTCAGGCCGGCCAGATCGACCTGTTCGAGCAGCGGACGCGGTTCCTCGTCGCGTGCCAGCTCGATCAGGTCGTTCACCAGGTTCGTCACGTCCGTCAGCTGCCGCACCAGCGCCCCGGCGGCCCGCTCCCGCCGGTCCACGGGCAGCCGGTCGGCGAGGGCGAGGAGTTCGGCGTTGGTCCGCAGGGCGGTCAGAGGGGTGCGCAGTTCGTGGGAGGCGTCGGCGATGAGCCGCCGCTGGGCGGTGACGGAACGGTCCAGCTCCTCCAGCATCGTATTGAACGTCCCCGCGAGCCGGGTGATCTCGTCGTCGCGCGCAGGGCCGCGGGGCGCCGGGCCGGGCAAGGTGATGCGGTGCCGCGGGTCCCGGGTGGCGGCCACCCGTTCCGCCGTGGCCGTGAGCCGGGTGACCGGTGCCAGCCCCGTGCGGGCGACGCCGTAGCCGAGGCCACCCGCCGCGAGTACGCCGGCCGCCCCTACGGCCACCAGGAGCCAGGCCGCCTGGCGCACGCCCCGGTCGGCGACGTCGGAACGCAGCGCCACCTGCACGGCTCTGTCGTCACCGTAGGAGATGGTGAGCATGCGGGCCGGATGACCGGCGACGGTGATGGCGCGGTACGAGGGCTCCCGCCGGCCGGCCGCGACCTCACGCGTCCCGTCGGACACCGGAAGGGCGTAGGGCTCGGCGGGATCGTCGGCGGGGTCCCGCGGGACGATCTGCGCGCAGGCCGGAGCGCCCAGGTAGCGGCACTCCGCCCGGACGACGCCCGGTCCGGAAGCCTGTTCCTGGCGCGAGACGAGGTTCGCCGACTGGGCGAGGCTCTGGTCGAGCTGCTGGTGGAGCTTGAAGCGCAGCACCAGGAAGGCCGCCGTACACACACCGACCACGACGAGCGCGACCGCGGCGGAGGCCGCCAGCGCCAGCCGGGTACGCAGTCGACGCGGCGCGCGGTCGCGCGGTCGGCCAAGCAGCGCACGCCACGACGCCCCGCCGCGGGGCCCTTCCGGCCCGCTCATGCCGTGTCCAGCCGGTACCCCACGCCGTGCACCGTGTGCACGAGGCGCGGTTCGCCACCCGCTTCCAGCTTGCGCCGCAGGTAGCCGACGTAGACCGCGAGGGAGTTGGAGTCGGGACCGAAGTCGCGGCCCCAGACCAGCTCGAAGAGCACCGCGCGCGGCAGCACCTGGCCGGGATGCAGCAGCAACTGCTCCAGCAGCGCGAACTCCGTGTGGCTGAACTCGATGGCGCGCCCCCCGCGCCATCCGGTGCGGGACTCCGGGTCCACCTCCAGGTCGGCGAAGGTGAGCCGGCCGCCGTCGTCCGGCCCCTCGGGGGCGGCCCGGCGCAGCAGCGCCCGTACCCGGGCGGTCAGCTCGTCCAAGGCGAAGGGCTTGACCAGATAGTCGTCGGCGCCCGCGTCCAGCCCGTCGACCCGCTCGCACACCGCGTCCAGCGCGGTCAGCACGAGAACCGGCGTACGATCCCCGATCGCACGCAGCCGACGGCATAGCCCCAGACCGTCGAGCACCGGCATCAGAACATCGGTGACGATCACGTCGGGCTGCCAGACCGCCACGTCGGACAGCGCCGCCAGACCGTCGGCGGCGCCCCGCACCGCGTACCCCTCTACGGTCAGGCCGTCCTCGACGGCGGCCCGTACCTCCGGCTCGTCGTCCACCACCAGAATTCGCTTCGCCACGGCACCAGCCTGCCAAAGCATTTCTGAGAGACCTCTTATGCCGTCCGTCCAGCGTGGCGGTTCCGGGCCGCCTCGGTCCGGGGCGCCGGTTCTTAGATCTCTCTTAGAGCGCGTCAGCAGCGTGGCCCCCATGAGGACACCGCGAATACCGCGAACACCCCAGCCCCGTCTGTCGGTGGTGATCGGCGCCGGCGGCACCGGCGGCCACATCTACCCCGGCCTGGCACTGGCCGACGCGTTGCGGCGGGCCGTACCCGATGCCGTGGTCTCGTTCGTCGGCACGACACGCGGACTGGAGACCCGGCTCATTCCCGAGGCCGGTTACCGGCTGCACACCGTCGACATGATCCCCTTCGATCCGTCGCTGGGCGCGAAGCGCTTCCTGCTGCCCGCCGCCCTGGCGAAGTCCGGCGCCCAGTGCCGGGCGATCCTGCGCGAGCAGGGCGCGCAGGTCGCGGTCGGCATGGGCGGTTACCCGAGCGCACCCGTGATCGTCGGGGCGCGGATGGCCGGTCTGCCCAGCGTGATCCACGAGTCGAACGCGGTACCGGGCCGCGCCAACCGGTTCGCGGCCATGCTGACCGACCGGATCACCCTGGCCTTCGACGAGTCCCGGGAGCACCTCTCCGGTGGCCGGCACGCCGACACCGTGGGCATGCCGATCGCCGCGGAGCTGGCCGCGCTGGACCGTCCGGGACTCCGGGCGGCCGCCCGGCACGCGCTCGGCGTCCCGGGCGACGGCCGGCTGCTGCTGGTCAACGGCGGCAGCCTGGGCGCCGCCCGGCTCACCGCCGCGGCGACCGGCCTCGCCCGGCACTGGCGACACCGCACCGACGTCCACCTCCTGATCAAGACCGGTCCGGCCGCTCTGGACGACACCCGGCGGGAGCTGGACCGGTCCGGCGCCGCCCGCGTCGCCACGGCCGTGCCCTACCTCGACCGGATGGACCTCGCGTACGCGGCCGCGGATCTGGCCGTGTGCCGGGCCGGTTCGGCGACCGTCGCCGAACTGTCGTCCACCCGTACCCCCGCCGTCCTGGTGCCTTACCCACATGCCCCCGGTGACCACCAGACCCACAACGCCCGGGTTCTCACCGACGTAGGCGCGGGCCTGCTGCTGCCCGACGCCGAGACGGACGCCGACCGGCTGGCCACCCTGGTCGAGCCGCTGCTGGCCGAGCCGTCCCGGCTCGCCGCCATGGCCGCCGCCGCCAACCCCGGCACCCACGTCCACGCCGCCGACCTGCTGGCCGCACACGTCCTGCGCCTGTCCGGCCGGACGGCACCCCACCCGGGCGGCCCGGTCCATCCGGGCCACCCGCCCCTGTTCGCACACCACACCGATACGGAGACCCCGGCATGACCGCCACGCACACCCCCGCCCCGCACACCACTGCCGACTTCGACTGGACCGGACGCACCGTCCTGGTCACCGGAGCCGAAGGATTCATCGGCTCCGCCCTGGTCGACCTCCTCGTCGCCCGCGGCGCCGAGGTCCGCGCCTTCGTCCACTACAAGCCGTACGCCGAGAAGGGCCACCTCGCCCACCACTTCACCGACCCGCACAGCCCGGTCGAGATGCTCGCCGGCGACGTCCGCGACGCGGGCCGGGTGATGGACGCCGTGGCCGGCTGCGACACCGTCTTCCACCTCGCCGCCCTCATCGGCATCCCCTACAGCTACGAGTCCCCGGGCGCCTACGTCCAGACCAACGTCGTCGGCACCGAGAACGTCGCCGAGGCATGCCGCCGGCACGCGGTGCGCCGCCTGGTGCACACCTCCACCAGCGAGGTCTACGGCACCGCCCGCACCGCGCCGATCAGCGAGGACCACCCGCTGCAGCCGCAGTCGCCGTACTCGGCCTCGAAGATCGGCGCCGACATGATGGCGCTGTCGCACTGGCACGCCTTCGAACTCCCCGTCACCGTCGTCCGCCCCTTCAACACCTACGGCCCCCGGCAGTCCGCCCGCGCGGTCATCCCCACGATCCTGTCCCAACTGCACTCCGGCACCCGGCAGATCCGCCTCGGCTCACTCACCCCCACCCGGGACTTCACCTACGTCACCGACACCGCCGCCGGCTTCCTCGCCCTGGCCGCCTGCGACCCGGCCGTCGGGCGCGCCGTCAACCTCGGCACCGGCCAGGAGATCTCCGTCGGCGACCTGGCCAAGGCACTCATCGCCGCCTCCGGGCGGGACGCCGAGATCGTCGTCGACCCCGCCCGGCTGCGCCCGGCGGGCAGCGAGGTGCAGCGCCTGCTCTCCGACAACTCCCGTGCCCGCGACTGGGCCGGCTGGCAGCCGGAGGTCTCGCTGGAGGAGGGGCTCCGGCACACCTCCGACTGGGTCGCCGACAACCTCCGTCTCTTCGCCACCGACCGCTACCACGTCTGACAGACCCGAGCGGCCCCGCGGGGCGTCCACCCCGCAGGGCCGCCCCCACGGAGGTCATCCACTGTGCGCCTCACCCTCGCCCGCCACGCCCGCGGCGCCCGCCACGCCGACACGACCCGTCGGCGCCGCTCCCGCCGCCGCACCCTGTACTGGGGCGGCGGGCTGCTCTGCGCGGCCCTCGCCCTCGGCGGCTGGGCGGCCTACAACCGACTCGACGGCAACCTGGCCACCACCGACATCGACGCCCGACTGGGCGACGACCGGCCGGCGCGCACCGCGGAAGGGGCCACCAACATCCTCGTGCTCGGCTCCGACTCCCGGGCCGGGGCCAACCGCGCCTACGGCGCCCATGTCAGCGGTGCGCGGTCCGACACCGCCATGCTCGTCCACCTCGACGCCGACCGGACGACCGCCGCCGTCATCAGCGTCCCCCGCGACACCGTCGTCCACCGCCCGCCCTGCCCCCGGCCCGACGGCGGATCGACGCCCAAGGAGCAGGCGGCGATGTTCAACACCGCCTACACCGTCGGCGGCAGCGCCTGCACCGTGAAGACGCTGGAGGAGATGAGCCGGGTACGCGTCGACCACGTCGTGGAGGTCGACTTCACCGGCTTCAAGAAGCTCGTCGACGCGATCGGCGGGGTGCGGATCTCCGTACCGCAGGACATCCACGACCCCAAGAGCGGCCTGGACCTTACCGAGGGCACCCATCACCTGGACGGAGAGCAGGCCCTGGCCCTCGTCCGCACCCGTCACGGCATCGGAGACGGCAGCGACCTGGGCCGCATACGGCTCCAGCAGAAGTTCCTCGCGGCCCTGACCCAACAGCTCCGGTCCGACCGGCTGCTGAGCGACCCCGTCCGCCTGTACCGGGTCGCCGACACCGCCACCTCGGCCCTGACGACCGACAAGGACCTCGGCTCCCTGCGGGCCCTGACGGCGCTGGCGCGCAGCCTGAGCGGCATCGACCCCGGCGACATCGACTTTCCGCACCCTGCCCGTACGGCCCTACCCCCGGGACCCCAACCGCGTCGTGGCCGCCCAGCCCGAGGCCACGGCGCTCTGGCAGGCCGTCCGCCGCGACGAGCCACTCCCGCCCGCGCGCTGAAGGCGGGGGCGGACGGCGGCCGGCGGTTCGGTGTGGACGGCTCTCAGAGACAGGCAGCCTCTCCCGCCCGCCGCTTCGCGAGACGCGCCATCAGCGACGAGCGATGGTGCTCGTCGGTGGCCAGGCCGATCGCCGTCCACGCCATCGCCAGGCCCCCGTCGAGCACGGCGCGATCCGCGCCAGGACTGGTGCCGAACCGTGTGAACTCCGGATTGTGCATGGTCGCGTCGCCGCAGTCGTAGCCGATCACCGGATGGATCGTCGGTACGACGTGGGACACGTTGCCCATGTCGGTGGACCCGGCGCGCATGGACGCGTCGTGCGGTGCGACCGTGCGGCCGAGGTCGCTCACGGCGTTCCGGTAGAGCTCGGTCATGGCCGTGTCCTGACGGAGGTCGGCGCAGTCGTTGCCCACGGCGTCGAGAGTCAGCTCCGCGCCGGTCGCCAGGGCGCCCGCCTCGAAGCAGGCCCGGACACGGTCCTGGAGCGCGCGCAGGGCGTCGGCGGTCTCGGCCCGGCAGTCGTAGTCCGCGGTGGTCCGGCCCGGGATGACGTTGGCCGCCTCGCCGCCGGAGGTGACGATGCCGTGCACGATCCCGCCGGGCGGCATCTGCTGCCGGTAGGCACTGATCGCGACCTGCGCGATCATCATCGCGAAGAGTCGGCCGATACCGGCGTGGGAGACTCGTGAACAGCGGAATCCGGCGAAGAGGGTGCGTGACATGGCGGAAGCGGCGGCCGGGCCACGGCCCCCCGGTACACCTTCGACGACGTCGACCACGCGATCCTGCGCGTGCTCGGCCGCGAGCCCCGTGCGGGCCTCGCCGACGTCGGCACCCGGGTCGGGGTGCACGAGCGCACCGTCGCGCGCCGGCTGGAACGCATGACCGCCACCGGCCTCGTACGGTTCACGGCAGCGCTGGTGCCCGAGTACCTGGGAGAAGGCATCGTCGCCGAGCTCGCTGTCACCTGCCTGCCGGGCCGCGTGCACGAGACGGCGACGGCCCTGGCCAGGCGGCCCGACGTCTGGTCCGTCGAGGTCGCCACCGGCGATCTCCAGGTTTTCGCCGAACTCCAGGCACGCGATCACGAGCAGCTGTTCACCGCCGTCGACGAGGGGATCGGCCGCGTCGAGGGCGTACGGGACGTCCACTCGTCCGTGGTCCTGCGGCTCCTCCTCACGGCGAACGACTGGTCACCCCTCGATCCCGAGCCCACTTTCGTACGCCGTACGGTCAGCGAGGGCCGCCCGCTGCCGGACCCGCCTTCGCTCGACGCCCTCGACCGCACCCTAGTCACGCTGCTGGAACAGGACGCGCGGATACCGTTCAGCCGTCTCGCCCGCGAGCTGCGCGTCGGCGAGACCACGGCCCGGCGACGCCTCGCCCGGCTGATGACCTCGCACGCGCTGCATCTGCGCCTGCTCGCCGAACCGTCCTCGGCTACCCGGTGGAGGCCCGCTTCCGGCTCTCCGTGCACCCGGGCGCGGTGGACGAGGCCGTCCGCGTCCTCGCGCGGGAGCCGTCCGTACGCCACCTCGCGCTGACCACCGGGCGCACGAACATCCTCGGCTACGCGAGCCACGCCTCCATGGCCGACCTGAGGACGTTCGTGGCCCGCGCCTTCAGCACCCTGCCGGGACTGCACTCGGCGGACACCTCGCTCCTGATGCGCACCTACAAGCGCGCGGGCGCGCCGGCTCGCCTGTGAGCACGCCCGCTCGGGAAGTGTGACGCAGGTCATGCGATATACCTGAACCGCGTGAATCGGCCACATCTGCGATAACCGAATATCGGACGGTCGTTGCTCGCTCTTTGGGAGCTACGAGTGACGCCCGCCCATCCCCTCCGCAGTGCAGGCGTATCACCTCCATCGCCTTCAATCCCATGGTGAAGTGCGTGATGGCCGGTCGAGTCACGGAACCGCCACCACGGAAACCGCAGGACTTAACGTCTTGTTCATGACTCAGCTGGACGTGCGGCTCAAGGCCCCCGAGCCGGGCGACGATGCCTCCGCCGAAGGTATGCGCGCAAAGGGCCTCAACGGGAACTCCGTAGGCCTACTGGGCAGTGCCGTCATCGGCGTCTCCACCGTGGCCCCGGTCTACTGCCTCACCTCCACGCTCGGCTCGACCGCCGGCGAGGTGGGAGTGCAGATGCCCGCGGTGTTCCTCGCGGGCTTCCTGCCGATGCTGCTCGTCGCCTTCGCCTACCGTGAGCTGAACAAGGCCATGCCCGACTGCGGCACGTCGTTCACCTGGACGGTCCAGGCGTTCGGTCCGCGCGTGGGATGGATGTGCGGTTGGGGCCTGGTGATCGCCACGATCATCGTGCTGTCGAACCTGGCCGGCGTGGCGACCTCGTACTTCTGGTTGCTCGCGGGAGAGATCACCGGAAGTGCCTCGGTGGCCGAACTGGACGGCAACAAGTTCGTGCACATCGTGACCTGCCTCGCGCTGATCGCGATCGCCACAGTGATCAGCTATCGCGGGATGACGGCCACCAAGGGCCTCCAGTACGCCTTGGTGGCGCTGCAGCTCCTGGTGCTGGCCGTCTTCGTGGCCATGGCCTTCTCGAAGGCCGGAAGCGCTGACCTCCCCACCTCCGCCGATTTCTCCTGGTCGTGGCTCAACCCGTTCGCCGTCCAGTCGTTCGCCGCCTTCACGGCGGGCCTCTCGCTGTCGATCTTCATGTACTGGGGCTGGGACGCCTGTCTGACGGCCAACGAGGAGACCAGCGGCAGCAGCCGTACGCCGGGCCGGGCGGCGCTCGTCGCCATGATCGTGCTCGTCGGTTCCTATCTGGCCACGGGCGTCGCCGCGCAGATGGTCGTGGGCTCCGGTGACCAGGGCCTCGGACTGGCCAACCCCGACACGTCGGACAACGTCTTCGCCGCCCTCGCCGGCCCCGTGATGGGCCCGAGCCTCGGCGTCCTGCTGTTCGTCGCGGTCCTCGCGTCGGCGGCGGCGAGCCTGCAGACGACGTTCATCCCCGTCGCCCGTACGGTCCTGGCCATGTCGACGTACGAGGCACTGCCCGCCTCCTACGCCCGGGTCCACCCGCGTTTTCGCACCCCGGGCCGTGCCACGGTCACCGCGGGCGTCGCCACGGGCGTCTTCTACACGGTGATGACGCTGGTCAGTGAGCACGTGCTGGTCGACACGATCTACGCGCTCGGCCTGATGATCTGCTTCTACTACGCACTGACGGCCTTCGCCTGCGCCTGGTACTTCCGCGCCGACCTGCTCAAGTCGGGGCGCGACCTGATGTTCAAGGGGCTCTTCCCGCTCGTCGGCGGCGGCCTGCTCGCGGCCGTCTTCGTCAAGACGCTCGCCGACATGTGGGACCCCGCCTACGGCAGTGGATCGTCCGTCCTCGGGGTCGGATCCGTCTTCGTGATCGGCGTGGGGCTGCTCGTACTCGGTGTCGTGATCATGTGCGTGATGCGTCGCCGCAGCCCCGCCTTCTTCCGCGGCGAGGTGCTCACCCGGTCGACCCCCGCCCTGGTCGCCGAGGACTGAGACGCAGAGGCGGGCCGTGGCGGACTTCGGCGCCCGCACTCTTGAACAACTGTCAGCTTTCCTGATGTGATCTGCGGCACTGTCGACCGACCGTGCCGGAGGTCCCATGTACCGCCGTCTGTGCGCCGTGCTCGTCTGCGTTGTCCTGCTGTCCACCACAACCGCCCACGCGAAGTCCGCCGTCGAGGACCACCGGGACCCGCCACTCGGCATCCCCCGGCTCACGGACGACCGGGGCCGCGTCCTGACCCTGCGCGGCTGGAACGTCGAGGACAAGACCCACCGCGGCGAGGCCGCTCTGTCCGCGATCGGCGAGCGTCACTTCCGGGACCTGCGGGCCCGGGGTTTCAACTTCGCGCGGCTGCTGGTCTTCTGGGACGACCTCGAACCCGAGCGGGGCCGCTACAGCGAGAGGTACCTTCGCAAGATCGAACGGATCCTCGACTGGGCGCACAAGCACCGCGTCCACGTCCTGATCGACGCGCACCAGGACGTCTTCGGGCCCGCGTTCGGGCACCGCGGCATCCCCGAGTGGGCGACGCGGACCGACGGGCTGCCGTTCACCCCGCACCCCGACGACTGGTTCTCCGAGTACTTCGAACCGGCCGTGCAGCGTGCGTTCACCCACCTCTACGAGGACCCGGACCTGCGGCGCGCGCAGGCGGACATGTGGCGGGTGCTGGCCGGACGCCTCGGGGACCATCCGGCCGTCCTCGGCTACGATCTGATCAACGAGCCCATGGGCGAGATCGCGCAGGGCGAGGACCTGCCGACGGCCGCCCGGCGCATCGAGCGCGAACAGCTCACCCCGCTGTACAACCGCCTCGCCGACGCCGTCCGCTCCGTCGACGACGACTCCTGGATCTTCTTCGAACCGACCCCCATCGTGGGCGAGGGCGTCCCCACCGGTCTGGGCCGGATCGACGACCCGAAGGCCGTCTACGCGCCCCACTTCTACAACACGGCGATGGAGGCGGGCGCCGACTACGACCCTTCGGCCGGCTGGATCGAGGCGTACGAGTCCGCGGTGACCGCCTATCCGCGGCAGTACCGCGTCCCCGTCGTGGTGGGGGAGTGGGGTCCGCTCAACAACTCCCTGCCGAACATGAGGCGCTTCTACCGTGACGCCCTGTCGTCCCTGAACCGCTACAGCTCCGGTTGGGCGGGCTATGTCTGGTGCTACGGCGGCGGGTACTGCGCCGTCGACGCAGAGGGACGCTTCCGGACCAACAAGGAGCAGACCGCGGCCCCGTACGCCCCGGCGGTCGCCGGCCGGGTCACCGCCGAGGTCCACGAGCCGGGCGGCGGAGCCTTCCGGCTGTCGTACCGGGCCGGGCGCGGCGTCACCGAGATCTCCGTGCCGCCCCGGGCGGGTGGCTGGCGCATCGAGCTGACCGGCGCCCGCACGGCCACGCCCGTGCTGCCGGGTGACCGCGCGGCGATCGCGCGCGTGCGGGCGCGGCCCGGCGCACACGTCACCGTCGTCGTCACTCCGCGCAAAAGTTGAGCAGTTGTCTTGTTTCAAGCATTCCCACGCTGCCTACCGGTCAGTACAACCCCTGGTAACACCTGAACCCACCAGGAGGTGCAGTGAAGGACGAACGGCACAGACACCACTGGCTGACGGCGGCCGCCGCCGCGGTGGCGGTGGCATGCGGATCCATCACCGCCGCCGCCCCCGCGCAGGCCGCCCGACCCGGCGCCGCCGAGTCCGTCTCCTCCGTACCGCTCTCCTCCGAACTGGAGGCCATCCGCTCGGCCGAGGCCACCAAGCTCTACGGGAACCCGGCGGAACGACCCCTCGGAGACCGCAGGACCAGCCTGATCTCACTCGGCGACAGCGAGATCTCGGGCGAGGGAATCGGCACCTACGAACCCGGCACCAACGGCCCCGACAACTGGTGCCACCGCTCGCCGGACGCCGCCATCCACCGCACCGGGATCCCCGCCGACCTCACGTTCAACGTGTCGTGCTCCGGCGCGTACACCGGCAACATCCGCATCGGCGGCTCCAAGCAATACGCCGACGAACTCGTGCAGAGCGACAGCCTCGCGATCAAGGCGCGCAACACCCGCGTCAAGATGGTGCTGCTGGTCGCCGGAGCCAACGACGACCTCCAGTTCGGCCCCGTCATGACCGACTGCGTCACGCGCTACCTGCTCATCCAGGGCCCCTGCGAATCCAAGTACGCCCCCGGCTGGCAGGACCGGGTCGACGCTCTCGTGCCCAAGGTCGAGCAGACCGTGCGCGACCTGAAGAGCGTGATGAGGGACGCCGGTTACGCCGACGGCGACTACAAGCTCGTCGTCATGGGCTACCCCAGCCCCATCGGCCCCGACTTCCGCGACAACCCGGCCTTCTCCGGCAAGCTCGCCTGCGGCGGCCTGGGGTACGACTCCGACACCGTCTGGGGCCGCAACAGCGCGGTCCCCGCCTTCGAACGCGGAATGCGCGAGGCCGCGGCCGACACCGGTGCGATCTACCTCGACAACTCACGGCTCTTCCACGGCCACGAGGTCTGTATGGAGGACACCTGGGCCCGGGGCGCCTACATCGACCTCTCCAAGCCCGGCCTCCCGGACGCGAACTCTCTCCGCCAGTCCTTCCACCCCAACAAGCGCGGCCACGCCGCCTTCGCCTCCTGCCTCACGCAGCTCTACGACTCGGGCGCCCGCGAGGCGAGTTGCGCGGACGTCGACTCCTCCGGCAAGCCGGTCCTCTTCCCGTACGCCTGGGACACGGCCTACCGACCGCTGACGAACCGGGCGACCGGCACCTGCGTGGACGTCGACGCCGCCGCGAGCGCCAACGGCACCCGCGTCCTCGGCTGGGCGTGCCACGGTGGCCGCAACCAGGGCTGGTGGTACGACCCGGCACGGGGCACCATCCACACCGAGCTGACCCAGGACCGCTGCTTGGACGTCCCCGACACCAGGTATCCGGCCGGCACGGGCCTGGTCCTGTGGAACTGCCACGGCGGGGCGCATCAGAAGTTCGTCCGTGACGGGGCCACGATCCGGCCGGCCTCCGCGCGAGGGCTCTGCCTCACCCTGGCAGGCCCGAGCGAGCCGCTGCGGATCCAGAACTGCGACGGATCGGAGAGCCAGCACTTCACGTAGAGGGCACCACTCACGGCCCTATGACGTCGACCGGACCGCCGAGATGTCGAACTGCAGCCGGACCTTCTCGCTCACCATGGTGCCGCCCGCCTTCAGGCGCTGGTTGTAGACCAGGCCCCACTCCGTACGGTCGATGGTGGTGGTGCCGTCGAAGCCGGCCCGCTCGGAGCCGAACGGGTCCATGACCGAGCCGAGGTAGTCGAGCTGCAGGTCGACGGTCCGGGTGACGTCGCGGATGGTCAGGTCCCCGGTCATACGGAAGTTCTCTCCACCCTCGTGGACGGTGGAGGTGCTGCGGAACGCCATCTCCGGGTAGCGGCGCACGTCGAAGAAGTCGGGGCCGACGAGGTGCGCGTCCCGTTGTTCCACGCCCGTGTCGACACTGGCGACCCGGATGACGAGGTCGGCCCGCGACTCGGAGGGCCGGGCTCCGTCGAAGTACAACGTGCTGTCGTAGTCGGCGAAGGCTCCTCGCACCGTCGTGACCATCGCGTGCCGCACGGAGAATCCGATGCGACTGTGCGGCCGGTCGATGGTCCACCGCCCGGTCAGCGCGCGAAGTGCGGGGTCGAGCGCGACACCCCGGGCCGCGGCCTCCGCGCCTGTGACGCCGGTGTCGACAGCCGAAGTCCGTTCGATGACGGCGGTCTGGCGACGGCTGAAGATACCCATGATCGTGAGCCCTTTCCCATCTGGTACTCCGTGCTATCACGGCATCGCCGAACACCGCCCAGCGAGATGGGCCGCCTCGTCCGGCTTCCATGGGGTCGACTGCGAAGCTGCACAAGATCAACATAATGTGCTTCCGCTCGCGTCGCAGCGGGCCTCAGCTTTTGACGGCCCCTGCGATCCGCAGAGCGGCCTCGGCGGGCGTGAGGTGCGTGGTGTCGACGACCTCGGCCTCGCCGTGCAACCACGTGCGGGCCGCCTCGGCGTACGGCTCGAGGTATCTGAGGCGGAACGGGGAGGGCACGGGAGAGTCCCCCTCGATGCGCCCTCGGAGGGTGTCCTGGTCGGCGTGGAGGACGAAGTGCCTCACCGGGATGGCGTGTTGAGCGAGGCCCGTGCTGATCTCGCGCCAATACGGCTCGACCAGGACAGTCATGGGCACCACCAGAGTGCCGCCGGTGTAGTCGAGTACGCGGCGGGCGGTCTCGACGACGAGCGGCCGCCACGGCGGCCAGTGCTGGAAGTTGTCCGTCTCGGGCAAACCCGGCGTGATGTCCATGAGTGTCTCGCCGACCTTCTCGGCGTCGAACACCCGGGAATCCGGGAGCAACTGCTGCACGAGTGCACTGGTCGTCGTCTTGCCCGCGCCGTGGGTGCCATTGAGCCATACGATCACGGGACGCCATGCTAGCCCGGGCATGGCGGCGGGACGCAGCTCGGCGCCCTCCAGGGGCGCGGTCGCGTACGGCTGGAGATCTCAACCGAAGATGTCGTACGTGCGGCGGTAGAGCGCGTCGGTGTGGTCGCGGACGTCCCGGTGCACCGCCTCAAGACGGCGGTAGAGGTCATGGTTGTCCCGGTTCGGGAGGAAGACCTCGCCGGGGCGGACCATCTTGGTGACGGCCTCCTCGAAGTCGGCGTGCACGCCGAGACCCACGGCCGCGCAGATCGCGGCACCCAGGCCCGCGGCACTGGACGCATCGGCGCGGCGGGCCGGGACGCCGTGCACGTCGGCGTGGATCTGCATCATCAGATCGGAGCGTGAGCCGCCGCCGGAGACGATGACCTCGCGGTGGGCGGTGCCGAGTTCCCGCGCCATGCGTGCCGTCGTGTCGTGGATCGTCATCGCGAGGGCTTCGAGGATCGACCGGTAGATGTGGAAGCGGCTGTGGCGTCCGTCGAAGCCCAGGATCGTGCCCTTGCGGAAGGGTGCGTCGCCGGGGGCGAGCCAGTCCAGTACGGTCATCAGGCCGTCGGCTCCCGGCGGTACCTTCGCCGCCTCGTCGTTGAGATGGTCCTCCACGCTCAGCCCGGCCTCGCGCGCCGCGGCGGTGACCTCCTCGCCGAGCAGGTCGCGGTACCAGCTGACCGTCCACATGCCGCGCCGCACTCCGCCGGACTCGTACAGGTAGGAGCGCGGCACGGAGGCGTAGTTGACCCAGAAGTCCGTGACGTCCGTGACGTTGCGGGGCCCGGTCGCCATGCCCGCCACGTACGTGCCGAGCGAGACGAGGAGTGTGTCGGGGGTGCGCAGTCCGCAGCCCAGGGCCTCGACCGCCTTGTCGTTGGCCGTGGCGACCACGGGTACGCCGGCGGGGATGCCCGTGTGCCGAGCCGCGGCATCGGTGACCTCGCCGAGGACGTCGCCGGGCAGCACGAGGTCGAGGAGGAGCTCGCGCCGCATGCCGAACTTGGCGATCTCCGCGTCGTCGTCGGTCCACCGCCAGGTGTCCGGGTCGAGGGGCCACATGCCCGCGTAGTTGGCCGCCGTGTCCCGGAAGTTCCCCGTCATCCGGTGAGTGATGTAGCCGGAGCTGGTCGTGACGCGGGCGGCCTCCGGGTCGGTGTCCGTGTACGGCAGGCCGACGCGCTCGTCCATCCAGCTCATGACGGGCTGGGCCAGCGTGCCGTCAGCCCTGAGAACGGCGCGGCAGAAGCGGATGGTGCACAGTCCCACCCCCGCGATGTCCGCCGGATCCCCGTCGAACGCGGCGAGTGCGGCGCGGCTCGCGGCGCCGATCGACGCCCACAGGTCGTCGTCCGGATGCTCCACGACGCCGGGGCGCGGGGTGTCGTAGGGGCGCAGCGCGGCGCGGCCCTCGCTGACGGCTCGCCCGTGGGCGTCGAAGACGGTCACTTTGGACGACTGGGAGCCGTTGTCGATGCCGATGAGGTAGCGGGGGCGGGCGCTGGACATGGCCACTCCGGGGAGGTCGTGCGGGGTCGGGGGTGTGGTCTGCGGGGGAGGCCCCGGTCGGTGTGTCGTCGATCGGGGCCTCCCGGGCGTCCGGCTCAGGCGTCCATGGGGAAGATGGTGCCCTTGTTCATGATCCCGTTGGGGTCGAAGGTCTCCTTGAGCTTCGACAGGATCTGGTACGCGCTGCCGTGCTCCTGGGTGGTCCACGGGGCACGGTACTTGCCGATGCCGTGGTGGTGGACCATGGAGCCGCCGACCTTGAGCGCCTCCTCGACGATGATCGCGTTGAGCGGCATGTGGTACTTCTCGATCTCCTCGCGCGGCTCGCAGTTGATCCTGTAGTCGTAGACGAAGTAGAGGTTCGTGCCGGTCTGGTAGCTGTGCGAGGAGTGGGCGCCCAGCATGACCAGGTCGTCTGCGGCCGGGAACTCGGTGCGGATGCGGCGGATCACGTTGTCGTACAGCTCGACGGTGCGCGACCAGTCGACGGAGACCTCGGTGGTGTAGCCCAGTTCGGCCTTGGCGAGCATGACCTCCTTCTCGGCCTCGATCTTGTCGACGCCCCAGTTGAGGTTGTCGAACCAGTCCTCGACGAGCCGCGGGTCGACCTTCTCGTGCGGGTACTGCGCGACAACCCGCTCGATCTCCTCGCTCGTGGCGCGCACGATGCCCTTCGGGCCCTCGGCCACGAAGACGACGACGACCTTCTCCTTGTAGAAGTGGGAGAAGTGCTGGCGGGCGTCCTCGGGCGAGTAGACGCGGACCACCGACGGCTTGAAGCCGTTGGTGACGACCTCACGGACGACCTTGACGCCGGTGGCCATGTCGTCGACGAGGAAACCGTGGAACTCGTTGTTCTCCGGCTGGTACTTGAAAACCTTGACGGTGACCTCGGTGATGTAGCACAGGGCGCCCTCGTTGCCGATGACGATGTGCCGGATGTCGGGGCCGGCCGCACGGCGCGGGACGTTCTTGATGCGGGTGACCGAACCGTCGGGGAAGACCGCTTCCAGCCCGACGACCATGTCCTCGATCGCGCCGTACAGGGTGGAGAACTGGCCGATGGAGCGGGTCGAGACGAGACCGCCGTACTGGGCGAGCGGCTTGGACTGCGGGGAGTGGCCGGTCGTCAGCCCCTGCTCGCGCAGCCTGTCCTCGAGCACCTGCAGCGGCACGCCGCACTCGACGGTCACCTGCATGTTCTCGGCGTCGATCGTGATGATGTCGTCCAGGCCGGAGCCGTCGAGCACGATGGTGTCCTCGACCGCGGTCTCCAGACCGCCCTCGGTGCCGGTGCGGCCGGTGCGCGCCACCACGTTGATCTTGTGGTCGTTCGCGAAGGCCAGGACCTTCGAGACGTCCTCGGTGGAACGGGCGTTGACGATCGCGGCCGGGAAGGGGCCGTCGAAGATGCCGTGCACCGACTGGTACTTCTTGAACCGGTCGACGCTCGCGAGCCTCAACTGCTCGTCGTCCGTGACGACCTGCTCGGCGGCGACCAGGTCGGTGAGGCGGGCAACGATGTCTTCGCGGGTCAGCTTGGAGAGCGACTGGGCCATGGTGATCTACCTCGTGGTGTGCTGTGCGGGGGGAGCGGGCGGGTACGGCGTGGGGCTCAGCGGACCAGGTAGCCTCCGTCCACCGGGAGGACATGTCCGTTGACGTAGTCCGATGCGCGGGAGGCGAGGAAGACCGTCGCTCCCATCAGGTCGGCGACGTCGCCCCAGCGGCCGGCCGGGATGTGGTCCAGGACGCGCTGGTTGGTCTCGGGGTTCGCCCGCGTCGCCTCGGTGATCCTGGTGGCGAAGTAACCGGGCGCGATGGCGTTGACCTGGATGTTGTGCTGTGCCAGCTCGTCGCAGTACGCCTTGGTGAAGCCGACGATGCCATGCTTGGTGGCGGCGTAGGCGGGCGACCACTGGCCGCCGAGGAAGGAGAACATGGAGGCGATATTGATGATCTTGCCGGAGCGCTGCGGGATCATGAATCGGGTCGCCTCGTGGCTCAGCTCGAACGGCGCCGTGAGATTGATGTCGACCATGGGGTCCCACTGCTCACGACCGAACTGCTCCACGTCGGCGATGTTGCAGATGCCCGCCGAGTTCACCACGATGTCGACCGATCCGAAGGCCTCCACGCACCCCTCGACGATCCGCCGCGGCACGCCCGGCTCGGTCAGGTCCGCCGCCATGAACTCCATGCGGCGTCCCTCGCCCTCGATCAGCTTGCGGGTGGTGCCGTCGTCCTCGGTCACGGACGGTACGAAGACGTTGGCGCCCGCTTTGGCGAGGGCGAGCGCGAAGGCCTGACCCAGTCCGGTGTTGCCGCCGGTGACGACGGCGTTCCGGCCGTCGAGGGAGAAGAAGTCGCGGTTGAACTCGGTGATGTCCATCGGTGAGTGACCTTCCTCAGATCGCGGGAGCCGGTTCGGTGGGAGTCGATGCGGACGACGTGGCACGCGCGGCCAGCTCCCTGCGGCGGGTACGGATGGTGAGCGTGGTGAAGAGCAGGCCGAGCAGCGCCGCGGCCAGCAGGAAGACGAACATGGTGGTGTAGCCGCCGCCGTGCTCGGGCACCGCCGGACTGGCCGACGGGTCGCCGATCCACCAGGCGGCGAGTGACGGCAGGAAGGCGTCGGGCAGGAAAGCGATTCCGGAGACCAGGCCGATGACGCCGCCACGCTCGTTCGCCGGGACCTCCACCTCGCCGACGGTGGCGAAGTACACGCCACGGCTGGCGAAGACGAACAGGCACAGCAGGAACATCAGGGCGACGGCCACTGTGCCGAAGGCCGTGCTGCGAGGCATGACGAGGAACACGGCGGCGACGGCGGCGCACCCCAGGAACATCCAGCGCAGGAAGCGTGGCGTCGACCGGGTGACCTTGTCGACGATCACGCCACCCGCGGGCCCGGCGGCGAACTGGAACACGTACGTACGCACGACGCCGATGACACCGATCAGGCCGGCCGCGATTCCGTAGCGGTACTCGAGCAACGGCGAGAAATAGCCGAGCGTGGAGTAGAAGCAGTACATCATCATGACGGAGAGCCCGATGAGCCACGTGTATTTGTTCCCGGCGGCCCGCCACAACTGCTTCAGTGTGACGGTGCTGGAATCCAGTGCGGCCAGTTTCTCATTGTCGCTGTCCACGAAGAACCAGACGAGCGCGGCGAAGACGAAGGCGAGTATCCCATACAGCCGGATAAGCCAGGTGACACCGGCTGCCTGCGTGACTGCGGTGGCCACGAGCGCGGTGCCGACGAATCCGACCAGGGTCGAGGTGACACCCCGCGCACCCTCCAGGAATCCGAAAAGACGTCCCTGTTCCGAGGCGTCGCCGAGCATTCCGATGGCCTTGAGCAGAGCCGGCCAGTAGAGGCCGGTGCCCATCACCGCCATGAGGGCGTGCGCGACGAGCGTACCGGTGTAGCCGGGCGCCTGCGCGATGTACAGATCGAGCACACCGGTTCCGGCGAGCCCCGCCGTGACCAGCGCCTTCGGTGAGAACTTGTCGGCGAACCAACCGCCCGCGAAGTACATCACGATCGCCACGATGCCGAACACGGAGATGATGTTGCCGTAGTCCTGCGTCGAAAGGTGCAGCGCCTCGGCCGTGGGGCCGAGAAAGACGAAGCGGATGTAGGCGACCTGGAAGATGATGCCGCACGACATCGACAGGATCAGGAATCCCGTCCATTTCCGCGCTCGGTTCACAGTCCACCTCGTTGTGGCTAGTAAGCGGGCAACAAAAAAGAACAGCAACCCTCGACGAGCGAGGAGTTACTGTTCTCTGGTCTCTAGTAACTGCTCCGGCACAGAGGCAGGAGCCGATATGTGATTGTGGCAGCCGATCGGGTGGCCGCGGAGCAAACCTAGAGTGACGCTCGGGCGAGTGTCAAGGGTTCGCCAGGTGTGTCACATCTCCCAGACGTCGGTATTCGACGAGGCAATGGCTGCGGCGCCGGCCTTGAGCGCGGCGAACACGTCGTCGCGGTCGCAGACCAGGCCGCCCGCGATGAGCGGCACGTCGATGTCCGCGACGACCCAGGAGATGACCCGCGGCATGCACCCGGGAAGGATCTCCACGCAGTCCGCCTGCGACGCGCGCACCTGCGGGGCGAGCTTGCGGTACGAGAGTGAGTCGATGAGGAAGAAGCGGTGCACCGCGTACAGGCCGAGTTCGCGGGCAGCGCGCACCATGAACGCCTTGGAGCTCAGGATCCCGTCGGCGTCCGTTTTCTCCTTCACGTAGCGGACGACGATCTCCTTGCCGGCGAAACCCTCCAGCAGATCGACGTTGACCAGGACCGTCCGACCGTCGTTCTTCAGACGCGCCACGATCTCCGGCAGGTCCAGGAGTGTGCCGTAGAGCAGGAAGACGATGCGGCAGTCGGAGCGGAGCACTGCCTCCAGCCCCTCCGCGTCCTTGACGCTGGCGACGACGGGATGGTCCTCCAGGAGGGCGGGCAGCGGTGGGGTGGCCAAGGAGCTCTCCTAGAAGACGCAGACAGTGTCCTTCCGCTCAGGGTATGACGCCGGCGTCGCGGAACGCTCCGCGGGACCGGACTACCCGGCGGGGTCTTCCTCCGTCTCCCGGACGGCGCGCTTGACCGCACTCTCGACGGCTTCCGCCGACTGGCCGCTGACCGTGGCGTGATCGGCGATCGCCGCCTGCGCGGCCTGGGCGGCCTCCTGCCAGGCCCGGTGCTGCAGGTCGAACTCCTCGCCGTCGAGTCCGGCGAGGCGGGCACGCTGCTCTTCCGCCGCCCGCTCAAGAAGGATCAGGTCCTGGGGAATGTCCACGCCTCCGATCCTAGGGCGGGATCCGGCGGTGCCCCAGCGCCGACCCGCGGGCACCACGAGGTGGCCCCGGTTGTCCCCGCCCCTGGAGACCGGGGCGGGGCTCGCGGAGGTAGCGCCGGGACTGGTGCGGTGGGGCCCGTGCGCAGGAGGACTGTGCGCCCGGTCAGTCCCCGACCGCGACGGCCCGGGGGACCGGCACCGGTGCCCGGGAGGTTGCCGAGAAGGCTGCCGGGAAGTTGTCCTCGACCTCGGCCTTCTCGGCCGCGTTCGGGTAGGGATTGGTGCACGGGACGCCCGCGCTGGAGCCCGACATCAGGCTGGAGCAGGGGCCGGGCTTGCGGTCCGGCAGGCCCAGGATGTGACCGAGCTCGTGGGACGAGATGCGTACCGTGTTGTAGCCCTGGTTCACGGCCTGGCGTCCGATGTAGACGGTGCCGTTGCCCAGGGAGGTGGGCAGGGCGCGCGGCCAGCCGTTGTCGGCGAGGATCCGGATGTTGGCGCGCTGCCCGGACGCGGCGGGACGCAGTTCCACGCCGTCGACGCTCTCGTTCCAGATCGCCGCGCCCCGGTCGACCGCGGATGCGAACTCCGCGGAGCCGCTCGCGTCATAGGTGAGCACCCGGGCGGCGGTCAGGGGGAGCGCGGTGCCGCCGGGCGGTTCGGCGGCCACGGCCTGGCCGCTCAGCAGTGGGAGGGACACCAACAGAGCCGCGGCCAGGCCGCCGGTCAGGGTACGGACGTGCATGATCGACCTCCTTGTGGGGGGAAGGGCAGTCGTGTGCATGACACCACTTGGCTCCCTGCCCACCGCACACCGTTGCCAATCCGCCATTCCGGCTCCGGGATTGGCCGGGACGGACGGTCAGCGGATGCGGTGGGTCTCCCAGAAGGGGCCGAGGTCCTCGTCCGTCAGGGCCTGGGCGGCCTTCTTGAAGTCGGCGGTGGTGGAGACGCCGTACCAGTGGTCCTGGGCGTATCCCTTGAGAAGCCGTGCCATGGTGCCGGCGCCGAGGGTGCGTTCGAGGTCGGCCAGGGCACAGGGTCCGGCCGTGTAGACGACGTGGTACTCGCCGGGGTGCTGCGACCAGTAGGCCATTGAGTTGGTCAGCGCGGTGCTGTCGTCGGGCCAGTAGACGTCCGACCAGCAGTCGCGGGTGTCCCAGCCGTAGAAGCGGGCGTTGGCGTACTGGGCGAAGCTCTCGTCCAGCCAGGGCGAGGCGTACTCGTCGTTGCCGACGACGCCGTACCACCACTGATGCGCCACCTCGTGGACGACGGCGCTGCCCTCCTCGGTGGTGCCCAGGAGGACGAGGCCGGGGTACTCCATGCCGCCGCCGAAGCGGCTGGTCATCACCAGGTCGATCTCGCCGTACGGGTAGCGGCCGAACTCCTGGCCGAACCGGTCGATCGAGGCGACGGCGTCCGTGCGGTTGATGCGCACGCCCGCGGCGGGGGTGTCGGGCGCCCAGTACGACTTCACCCGCACGCCGCCGGGAGTCGTCTCCGTCGCCGTGCGGAACGGACCCGCGGCCCAGGCGAAGTCCCGCACCCGGTTCGCGACGCTGAGTGTGACCGTGCGGCCTGGACTGCCGGGGAGGGTGCGGGTGTCACCGGTTGCCGGCACCTTCAACGCCGACGGATGGTCGAGACGGACCCGGAAGTCGCCCGTCAGCGCGTAGAAGCTCTCACCCAGCGCCACGTACGGGTCGAGGTGCCACCCCTTGGCGTCGTGCACGGCGAGCACCGGCAGCGCGTTGCCCAGGAAGCGGTAGGCGCCCTCGCGGCCGAAGCGGGCATTGCGGTCGGGGACGGTGATGGAGACGTCGAAGGCGACGGACGCCCGCTGACCGCGCGCGAGCGGCTTCGGCAGAGCGATGCGCAGGGCCGTGCAGTTCACGGCGAGACCGTCCGGTGTGCCACCGTCCACCTGCGAGACCGTGACAGGGGAGCGCGCATCGGGTGTGCCGCACTGGTCCTCGCCGTTGCCCCACAGACGGAGGTACACCTCGCGCAGCGGACGGTCGGACGCGTTCCGGAACGACACCCGCTGCCGTCCGGTCCAGTGGCTGCCATCGGCGTCGGAGCGCAGCGTCACGTCGTAGCGAGCACGATCGGGCGTCGCGGCGGCCCTCGACACCTTCGGCCCCCCGGTCACCGCGCCGGCGTGATTCGCGCCGACGGCGACCGACACGACCAGCACCAGCAGCACGACGAACAGGCGACGACCGGACAGGAACGACCACACGGCTGAGGGCGTCATGCCAGCGGATACCGCCACATCACGCCCAGTCTCGTGCGGAGTTGGCGGTCGCCGGATCGGACTGCGGTGCGCCCGCCGGACGGGACGAGGAGGCACCGGCTCCGGCTAGGGGCGGCGAACGGCGATGGTGGGTGCCGGAGTCGTCCCGGCGAGTCGGGTCCGCGAGCGGAAGGTGCGGCGGTAGGTGTCCGGCGGCACACCGACCGTCCGGTGGAAGTGCCGGCGCAGTGTCGTGGCGGTGCCCATGCCGGTTGCCGTCGCGATCGCGTCGATGGTGTCGTCCGTGGTCTCCAGCAGATCCTGCGCGTGGCGGACGCGTTGGGTGAGCAGCCACTGCAGCGGGGTGGTGCCGGTCGCCGACCTGAAGTGGCGGCCCAGGTGGCGCGAGCTCATGCGCGCCTGGCGGGCCAGGTCCTCGACGGTGAGCGGGTGGTCGAGCCGCTGCAGGACCCAGGGGAAGAGCCCGGCGAGCGGGTGGTTGTCCGTGGCGGGGACCGGAGTGGTCACGAACTGGGCCTGTCCGCCGTCCCGGTGGGGTGGCACGACCAGTCGGCGGGCGAGCCTGTTGGCGACCGACGAGCCGTGGTCGAGGCGAACGAGATGGAGGCACAGGTCCATGGCCGCTGCCTTGCCGGCGGAGGTGAGCACGCTGCCGTTGTCGACGTAGAGGACGTCCGGGTCCACCGTCACCCGTGGGTGGCGTCGGGCCAGTTCCTCGGTGTGGGCCCAGTGCGTGGTCGCGCGCTTGCCGTCCAGCAGGCCGGCGGCGGCCAGCACGAAGGCGCCCGTGCACAAGGAGGCCACGCGCGCGCCGGCCTCGTGGGCCTCGCGCACCGCCTCGATCAGTTCGGCCGGCGGGTCCTGGTCGATGTCGGCCCATCCGGGCACGATCACGGTGGCGGCGTGCGGGAGGCGGTCGAGTCCGTGGTCGGGCTCCATACGGAAGGGGCCGACCCGCACGGCGCTCGGGCCGCAGACCGACAGGCGGTACCAGGGATCGACCATACCCGCCGGACCGTTCCCGAAGACCTCGCACGCCAAGGACAGCTCGAAGTGCAGCATGCCGTCGGTGGCGGCCAGCGCGACAGTGGTCATGTCCGGAATTGTATGGGTGATGGCGTTCCAGACAGTAGTGGCGGGTGCCGGTTCTCGTGAGGATGTTCCTGCAGAGCGCAGAGCGCAGAGCGCAGAGCGCAGAGGGTCGTTCGAGTACAGGGGAGAGAATTCATGGAGTCGGGCCAGACAGTGGCGGTGTTCGGCGCGTACGGGCACACCGGGCGGTTCGTGGTGGCCGAGTTGAGAGAGCGTGGCTTCCGCCCGGTCCTCTCGGGTCGCGACGCCGGGAAGCTGAAGGAGCTGGCATACGAGACGGGGCTCGACGCCCGTCCGGCGTCGGTCGACGATCCGGCCTCGCTCGACCGTGCGTTGGCCGGAGCGGCGGCCGTGATCAACTGCGCCGGCCCCTTCGCCGTGACGGCCGCACCGGTGATCGAGGCGGCCCTGCGGGCGGGGCTTCCGTATCTCGACGTGGCGGCCGAGATCGAGGCCAACGTCGACACCTTCGCCCACTTCGCCGACCGGGCCCGGGACGCGGGGGCGGTGATCGTCCCGGCGATGGCCTTCTTCGGCGGGCTGGGCGACCTGCTGGCCTCGGCCGCGATGGGGGACTGGACGGTGGCCGACGAGGCGCACATCGCCTACGGACTGAGCGGCTGGCACCCCACCGCCGGCACCCGCACGGCAGGTGCCGTCTCACGGCAGCGGCGCGACGGCCGGCGGGTGCGCTACACGGGAGGGCGGTTGGAGTACACGGACGACGCCACGCGGACCCAGGACTGGCCCTTCCCCGACCCCGTCGGAACGCGTCCCGTGATCGCGGAGTTCACGATGGCCGACGTCGTGACCATACCGAGCCACCTGACCGTTCCCGAAGTACGCACCTACATGACGGTCGAGGCGGCCCGCGACATAGCCGCCCCGGACACGCCGACGCCGGCCGCGGTGGACGACCGCGGGCGGTCCGCTCAGACCTTCCTCGTCGACGTCCTGGTGCGCTCGGGTGACGCCGAACGGCGCGCCGTGGCCCGGGGACAGGACATCTACGCCGTCACCGCGCCGCTGGTGGTGGAAGCGCTCGGCCGTGTCCTGGGCGGTCGGGCCGACGCGGTCGGGGTCGTCTCCGCGGGCGCGGCCTTCGACGCGGCGGACTTCCTCCGTGCGCTGTCCCCGCACATCAGCCTGGAACTGCACCAGTAGGGGGCCGACCGCCCGGCCCACGGCTTCGTGCTCGGCTCAGCTCGGCTAGGCTCGGCGCGGCCGAGGGCGGAGTCGTCGTAGCGCACCCGGCGCTGTGGGCAGCCTGAGCGTCTTGACGAGGGGACCGGCGACACAGACCTGCGACGTCCGGGGGTGGGCATGGGGGAGAGCGAGACCATGGACGTGCACAAGGAGCGCACGCGTGCGGAGCGACTGACCGAGGGTCTGACGGTCGCCGTTGCTTCGGTGCTCTCGTTCGGGCTGCTGTCGGGATCGGGGGCCGTCTTCGGTGCGATCGCCTGGCATCTGGTCACCGACACCGGTACCACCGCGTTCAGCAGGCTCTCGATGCCGGTGCTCTTCCTCGTCGTCGTGGCGTTGCCGCCGCTCGTGGCCCGCCGGGTGTTCCTCTCGCGCCGGCGCAAGGGCACGGAGCGGGTGACGGCGGCGGTCCCGGCAGCGCTGACGCTGCTGGCCACGTCCGTCGTGCCGTTCGCGATTCTGTGTCTGGTCGTCGTGTACGCGGACTGATCAGCGCCGGGTTTCGAGGTCGATCCATGTCACTCGACGTCACCTGAAAGGCGGCTGCTGCCGGACTCGTGGACCTCGGAGCGGCCGGCCGTCAGTGGCGCGTCCGGCGCGGCCGGAAGCGTCCGTCCGAGGCGTGCGAGCGGTGACAGAGCCATCACCACCGGGGACAGCATCATGCCGGCGGCCGTTGCCAGGAGACTGGTGCGCGACCCCCATTGCTCGGCGAGGAATCCGCCGAGCAGGGAGCCGAGGGGGGACAGTCCCATGCCGACGAACGTGATCGTCGCGGCCACGCGGCCTTGCATCCCGTCCGGAGTGACCGTCTGCCGGACGGCCATGAGCGCCACGTTCACCAACTGACCTCCGGCCCCGAACACGAAGTTGACCACGAGGAGCACGGGAACGGTCACCGCGGGTGAGCCGTGCAGCGCCGGTACACACAAGAACACGCCGTCGCCGAGAGCAGCCGCGGCCACGAGTACCGGGCCGTACCCGAACCGGGCCGGCAGACGGGCGGCCAGTATGGAGCCCAGGAGCGCGCCCGGCCCCGTAGCCGCGAGCGCCAGCCCGACGGCGGTGCCGGAAAGATGCAGTTCCCGCGGCAGGAAGAGGAGATAGCCGGTCATCACCGCGGCGAAGGAGAACTGGAAGGCGGCCGAGGCCAGACACACGGTACGCAGCGCGGTGTCGCCGACGACGAAACGGAGCCCCTCGTGGATCCGCCGCCAGACCGGAGACGGGCGTTCCGGGCGCTGTGGGGGCGATTCGAATCGACGGACGCGTTGTATCGACAGAAACGACAGCGCGAAGAACAGCGCGCTGGAGGCGGCGGCGACCGGTGCCGACAGCAGGGACACCAACGCACCGCCGAGGGCGGGACCGCCGATCTGAGCCGCGGACCGGCTGCCCTCGAGCGCGCTGTTGCCCCGCACCAGCTGATCGCGTCGCACCAGGCGTACCAGGGATGCCTGGTAGGCCACGTCGAAGAACACGGAGAGGGCCCCGACGGCGAAGGCGACCACGAAGAGGGCGGGCAGGCCGAGCCGGCCGAAGAGACAGGCCAGGGCGGCGGCTCCCAGGGCGAGGGCCCGACCGGCGTCAGTCAGCACCATCACTGTGCGAGTGCGCCACCTGTCCACCCATGCGCCGGCGAAGAGCGCGAGCAGCAGGATCGGCGCCTGGCCCACGGCACGCAGGACGCCCAGCTGGCCGGCACTGGCGTGGAGCGTCAGGACGGCGAAGAGCGGCAGCACCACCAGACCCGTGTGTTCCCCGAGTTGGGAGGCGGTCTGCCCCACCCAGAGTCTGCGGAAGTCGCTGTCCCGCCACAGGCTTGACGGAACGGGCCGACCGGAATCGGATGCGGGAGAAGAAGCGGACGGCACAGGGATCCCTCGGGTCGCCGACAACGAGGCCCACCACCGGGCACCCGACAGGCGCGCCGACGGTTCGGGCAGGAGCAGGCTCGCTGTGCCGCGACATCAAGGGCAGCACGCGATGACAGGCCGATCGGCCACAACGTCAACGCGCGCTCGGAAGACCGACCATGTCTGCGACTCCTCGTGGATCAACTGGCTGCACCCGGACACTAGCGCTCGGTGGCTCGACGCGAAAGGCAATTGGGGCGCGGGACAACGGACCCGAACGCCCGGTCGGCCCGCAACGGGCTTCCTCGGGTGTCAGAGGCGACTGCCACAATCGGCCCATGATCGAGAATCGCTTCAACTGGCAGCAGTTCCTGCGCCGTTGGCAGGAGGAATGGATCCCTGACGAGGACGACGCGGAGGACATGGCGGAGGGCGGAGTCACGCTCGCCGACCTGGCGCTCTCCGCTCCGCCCGCGTCCGAGACGGTCATAGCCACCGCCGAGGCACGCCTGGGCACCCGGTTCCCCCCGTCCTATCGGCAGTTCCTCGGGGCCAGCAACGGCTGGCGGCTGGACCGGGGGTCCATCTACCAGCTGGGCGCGGCGCACGAGATCGACTGGTTCGGGGATCCGTTCGACCTGACCCCCAGCTACCAGGAGGCGCAGACCGAACACTCGACGGAGCAGGAGGTGCTGCTGGCCGGGATGTGGCGACGAGCACTGCGACTGGAGACCGACTCGGACATGTCCTACGCCCTGCTGGACCCGGGAGACACCGACGAGGACGGCGAGTGGGCGCTGTACGTATACAAGGGATGGAGCGGCGAACCACCGGATCGGTATCCGTCCTTCCGCGCCTACATGCAGCGGATGTACCAGTCATTCCACTCCGCCCGGGCGAGCAGTCCCGACTTCGTGAACGACACCACCCGCGCTCTGGACGCCGAGGTCGAGCGCGCGCGGCGGGAAGCCCTGCACGGGAGGTGGGAGACCGCCCGGGAACTGCTCACCGAGGCGGAGCGCTATGGCCGGCCCTGCGCCTGGGGCATGCTGCGGCAACTGGAGGTGCTGGCGCACGGCAGCGGTTACTACGGCTTCGGTGAGCTTGTCGCCGATCCGCGCTACACGGACGAGCTGGTGCCCGTGATGGCCGCCGCGCACCTGCGGGACAAACGCTCCACCGCCTTTCCCCGCGGGTTCGTGCTGGGCACCGAGACCGACGAAGGCGTCACGGCGGACGCGGACGCGATCCTCGCCCAGGTGCGCGAAGGCTCCTACCGCTATGCGCCGGAGGGCGACTTCGGACAGGCAGTGGCCGAAGCGCGGGCAGCGGCGAGGTGGGGGGACACGGACGCGGCATGGCGGACGATCCGGGCCGCGCTGCCGTCGTGGTCGCCGCCGGGTCCGGACCTGCTGGCACCGCTCGGTGTGCTGGCCGACCCGGTACTCGGCCCCGTGGTGACGCGGGAGCGCGCCCTGGAGTTGCTGGCCACGCCCCGGGCCGGTACGCAGGGCCCCGTGCCCGATCCGGTGCCGGACCTGGATCCGCCGGGACTGTGCTGGCTCGCGGACACCCCGCGGTGGAACGCCCCGCACGACTCCTACCGGTGTCTGTGGGTGGAAGGCGCGGAGCCGGAGGCGCTCCCCGAGCTGCTCGGGGAGGACGGGGGCGTGGGTCTGACCGCTCCGCCCGGCCGCCGGACCGACTGGTTCCCCTACGACACGGGGCAACGGGACGGAATGGCGCCGTGGGAGGACAGGGCCGTGGTGTCGGTGGGCCGGACGGATTCCGGGTGGGCGTTCGGCTGCGACGCGGCCCCGCGGACGTCGCCGGCCGGCAACTTCTTCGTCTCCCCGGCCACCGCCGCCTCGCGTGACGGACGCGCGGTGGTCCTGTGGGCGCGCAGGAGTAGAGGAGGCGGCCTCGCGGTGTTCCACCTGTCGGTCGCCGACCGGGGCGAGGGACTCTACGCGTACACGCTGCGCGGCACGGACATCGAACGCTCGGGGCCGGTGCCCGGGAGCATCGATCCGGAACGGGTGCTGCACGGCGTCGGCGAGGCGGACCACGAGCGGTGTCTGCTGGCCGCCGTCCAGGACGAGTTCGGTCTCTCCCTGCCCCGGCTGGCCCTGGTCGAGGGCGTACTGCCGCAGCTGACCACACGGTCCTGGAACCGTGCGCCAAAGGACGGCGAGGCCTACGCGTACACCACGATCCGCATCGTGCGGTGAAGGGAGAGGGTGCCTGGTGCCGAGGCGTGACCGATGAGCGTCAGAGTGAGTTGAGGCGGGCCTTGAGCAGGCAGAACTCGTTGCCTTCGGGGTCGGTCAGCACATGCCACTGCTCCTGCCCTGTCTGGCCGATGTCGGCCGGGCGCGCACCCAGCTTCAGAAGGCGTTCGAGCTCGGCGTCCTGATCGCGGTCGGTGGCGTTGACGTCGATGTGCAGCCGGGACTTCCCCTTCTCCGGCTCGTCCCTGCGACTGAGGATGATGGTCGGCTGCGCACCGCCGAACCCTTCGCGCGGCCCGATCTCCAGCGTGCCGTCGTCCTCGCGATCGAGCACGACGAAGTCCAGGACCTCGCACCAGAACCGCGCCAGCACCTCAGGTTCGCGGCAACCGAGCACAAGCTCACTGATACGACATGCCATGGACGAAACCTGCTCTCAGTTCGGGAAACGCAGGGGAGGCCACACGCGAACCTCATGGCACCCAGCAGCAACAACAATGCCGCGACCGTACCGGACGAAGCGAGCACGGCCGAAGTGATTTCCGAGCTCCCCCTGTCCGGTTACCGGCCCGTTGGGGTCGACGTGCATCCGCACCGAACGAGCACTACCAGGCGGGCCCCGGGTCGGCCGTACTCGTCATCGGGCGTCGGGGAGGAGAACGACCTTGCCCGTCGTTGCCCGCGCCTCCAGGGCGGCGTGTGCCGCTGCGGCCTGCGACAGAGGGAAGGCCTGGAAGGCGGGCACCAGACTCCCGCCGGCGGCCGCCGCGAGTGCGCGAGTTTCGTCGGCGGGCGCGTCCTGGCCCTCCAACAGCAGGGCCAGTGCGTCGGTGAAGCGTACGCCGCGCTCTTTCATCTCCGCCTCCTCCGGCCGGAACTCCTCCCGGGAGGCCGCGCCGATGCTGACGTGGCGCCCGCCCTCGGTCAGCAGCCCGAAGGCGGCCCGTCCCTTGTCGCCCTCGACACCGTCCAGAACGACCGTGACGCCGCGCCGTCCCAAGGCGTTACGGACCGTGTCCGCCCAGTCAGGCAGGTTGTAGTCGACGGCGACATCGGCTCCCAGCTCTCGCACGGCCGCCGTCTTGGCCGGACCGCCCGCCGCGCCGACCACCGTGGCGCCGAGGCGGAGGGCGAACTGGACGATCAGACGGCCGATCCCACCGGCAGCGGACGTGACCAGGACCACGTCGTCGGAGGTGAGCTCCGCGATGTCGAGCAGGCCGATGGCGGTGGTGCCGGTGACGACCATGGTGACGGCGGCCTCGTAGCCCAGTCCGTCCGGGATCCGGTGCAGGGACGCGACGTCTGCGACGGCGAGTTCGGCGTAGCCGCCCGGCCTGCCGTGAGCGGTCACCGCCCTGGCGCCGATCCAGGCCGTGTCCACGTCCGGCCCCACCGACTCGACGACGCCGGCCACCTCGCCCCCGAAAACTGCCGGAAGTCGGGGAAGCGGCGGACCGATCTCCAGTCCTTCGCGCAGCGCCGTCTCGATCTGGTGGACTCCCGCGGCCCTCACCGAGACGAGGACCTCGCCCGGACCCGCAACCGGATCGGGCACTGTCTCATAACGGAGGTTTTCAGCGGGTCCGAACTCGTGCAGTACGACGGCGCGCATGGCCGTTCCTTCCAGTAGGTCCGCAGAAGAATTCTCACTCTGCGACCTCGACTTGACTTGAGGTCAAGCAGGACGGCGCTCCGTAACAGGAGACCATCGCGGCCGCGCGGTTGCGCAGGGAGGTGCGCAACCACTGCGGGGACAGGGCTTCCGCGTCCGTGGTCAGCTGCCAAAGCGCCCATTCGGCGTGTCGTGAATCCTGGTAGGTCACCTCCAGCCGCAGCCGGCCGTCCGCGTCGGGTTCCTCGGCACGGACGGCCAGTGCGGTGTTCACCAGCTCCTCCCGCCGCTCCGGGTTCACCCGCACCAGCACGGTGACTTGGTCGCCGTCGGACAGGAACTGCGCGCAGCGTTCCCGCCAGATGCGGTCCAGATCGACCCGGTTCGGTCGCTCTGCCGGTTCTGGGAGTTCCTCGGCGGCCAACACCCGCGACAGGCGGTAAGTGCGGTCCGCGCCAGCTCTTGTGGCCAGCAAGTAGCCCCGGCCGCGCACGGTGACCAGGCCGATCGGGTCCACGGTGCGCCACTGTGGGGTCTGGTCCGTGGCCGCGTAGTGGATGCGCAGCCTGTGGCCGGTGAGCACCGCGCGCCGGACCTCGATCATCGTGGCGTCGGGCAACTCCTCGCTGACCAGACGGTGTGAGAGCAGGTCGGTCTCCGGGTCGACGAGCAATCGCTGGGCGGCGTCGCTCGCGGTGGCCAGATGGCTTTCGGGCAGCGCGTCGGCCACCTTGCGCATGGCGGAAGCGAGCGCCGAGCCGAGGCCGAACACCTGCTCGCCGCGCCCCGAGCCGGCGACCAGCAAGGCAAGGGCCTCGTCGTGATGCAGTCCGGTGAGGTCGGTCTGGAAGTCGGGCAACAAGGCGAATCCGCCGCGACGGCCGCGTTCGGCGTAGACAGGGACGCCGGCTGCGGACAGCGCCTCGATGTCGCGCAGCACGGTCCGGGTGGAAACCTCCAGCTCGCGGGCGAGCGTGGCCGCGGTCAGCCGACCGCGTCGGCGCAGCAGAAGCACCAACGAGATCAACCGGTCGGCACGCATACGAGAACGTTAGCGGAATACATGACCAAGGATGTCGTCATTTGCAGGGAGGCTTGTCGACGTGATGCCGAGGACGGTGGTTGCGGAGCCATTGGACGCACGTACTGCCGTCGAACCGAATGGAGCTGAAGTGGCAATGGAGCGATCGACGGTCAACCCGTGGACGTGGTCGGTGGAGATGGGTTACAGCCAGGGTGAGATCGTCTCCGGGGACACCCGGACCCTGTACTGCTCCGGGCAGGCCGCGATGAGTGGCGACGGCAAGCCCCAGCATGCCGGTGACATGGCGGCGCAGTTGACGCTGACCATCGACAATCTGGAGGCCGTGCTCGGCCAGGCCGGCATGTCCCTCGCGAACCTCGTCCGGCTCAACGTCTACACCACCGACGTCGACCGGCTCTTCGAACACTACGGCGTGCTGGCGTCGCGGTTGGGCGCCGCCGGGGTGGCACCGACCACCACGATGCTGGGGGTGGCACGGCTGGCGGTTCCCGATCTGATGGTCGAGCTGGAGGGAACCGCGGTCGCGTGAGACGGCCTCGCGGCCGCTTGACGGGCGGCCGCGAACCCTGCCCGGTCACCTCAGCTGCGTGGCGGGTCAATCCCGAGGACCGGCAGGCAGTCGCCGACGGCGACGAGTTCGATGTCGTCGCGCCGCTGTTTGGTCCACTGCTCGCGGGTCAGCCTCCATTGTTTGATCTCCGCCGGCTCGCCGCGCCGGGTGTCCCAACTGACGCCGTTCGGCACGTACCCCAGGGCCTCGGAGACACGGTTCGAGGGACGGTTGTCGAAGAAGGCATCGCTGTTCGCCTCACGGGCCCCCAGCCCATCGAACGCCAGATGCAGCACCGCCTGCCGCATCTCCTTGCCCAATCCGCCGCCCCGCACCTCCGGACTGAGCCAGGAGAAGGTGGTGACCGTCCCGAACTTGGCGAAGTCGGTGCCGATCAGATCCTGCATGCCCACCGGCTCGCCGTCGATGACCACCACGAAGTACAGCCGCCAAAGGCTCGCGCTGACCCGGCCCCGGCCCCGCCACACCGCCTGTAGCCAACCCCACTCGCGTTGCGGGCCGTCCTCGTAAAGGGACATCGGATCGTCAAAGGGCCATGGGGGCTGCGTGACCACGCCCTTGCGGACCGTCGGCACCAGACGCTCCAACCGCTCATCCGTCGCCCCCAGCAAAGACAGCCGGGGTGTGTGCACCTGTACGTTCAACGGGGGATACGCGGACAAAGGCGAGACACTCGTCGGCATGGGCGCAACCCTAGGAGCCGGTGAACAAGGCGCGCAGCACATTGCCCGTGCCGTCGGCGATCACGCGGACCGGGTTGTGGACGGTGACGGTGTCCCCGGAGGGGATCGAGGGGCCCAGGCCGCGACCTTTTGGAGGCAGAATGAGCGGCATGACCATCGGACTGGTTTCGACGGCTCAGGTCACCACGCCTCGATGACCGGCGCGCCGGGTTCGTGCCGCCGCCAGGACTCGCTGAGGCGCGCGAGCCGGTCCGCGGCGGCGATGCCGTACAGGGACGCGACCTTGCCGTCGCTGACTTCGAACGCCACGGCGCCCACGACCCGGTCCTCGATCACGGCCAGCACGGCCGGGGCGCCGTTGACCCGCGCGATATGCATCGCCGGCGAGCCGCCGGCCAGCCGCCGTTTCGCCGGAGTGGGCCTGAAGCCGGCCCGCACGAAGGAGGCGACGCGCTCGCGCGTCCTGTACCGCAGCAGCCGCCTGGCCAGTCCGGCGCCGTCCGAGACCGCCGTCACGTCGTCGGTGAGCAGCGCCACCAGTCGTTCCGTGCGCCCTGACGTGGCGGCGGCGAGGAACTCCTCGACGACCCGGCGGGCGGACGCGGGGTCGGCCTCGCCCCCGCGGCGCCGCTCGGCGGTGACCCGGATGCGAGCCCGGTGGATGTGCTGCTGGCTCGCGGACTCGGTGATGTCGAGGATCCCGGCGATCTCCGCGTGACTGTACGAGAAGGCCTCACGCAGGACGTAGACGGCCCGCTCGACCGGCGAGAGACGCTCCATGAGGGTCAGTACGGCCAAGGCCACCGATTCGCGCTGCTCGAAGGTGTCGGCCGGGCCCAGCATCGGGTCGCCCTCGAGGAGCGGCTCGGGCAGCCAGGCACCGGCCGCTCGCTCGTGGCGCGCCTGCGCCGAGCGGAGCCGGTCGACGCAGAGATTGGTGACGACCTTGGTCAGCCACGCTTCCGGCACCTCCACCCGTTCGTGATCCGCGGCCTGCCAGCGCAGGAACGTGTCCTGTACGGCGTCCTCGGCGTCGGCGGCCGAGCCGAGCAGTCGGTACGCGAGCGAGGCCAGCCGGCCGCGGCTGGCCGCGAAACGATCGACGGCTGCACTGTCCATGCGGAACAGCCTATGCGGCGCCCCGCACATCGGACCGGTCAGGCGCGGTGACCAGGCGAAGCCGACGCTTGGGCATGCCGAAGGTCGGGTGGGCGATGCCCCACCCGGCCCCCTTGAGCACGCCCGACTTGAGGCTCGCGGCGGTCCGGCCGCCGAGGTACCAGGACTTCGACCGGACGTCCCCGTCCACCATCTGGAAGATCGCGTCCCGCCGCCCGAGGCTGATGTGGTTGCCGTGGTACTTCAGCCCGGTGGTCGGGACCTCGCCGCCCGTCAGGCGCGCTATGATCGCGGCGGTCGCCTGCATGTTGGTGAAGCCGGCCGAGGCACAGGACATCGGCAGCGGCCGGCCGTTGTCGCCGATCGCGTGGGCGCAGTCGCCGGCGGCGTAGACGTCCGGGTGCGAGACGGAGCGCATGGTGCGGTCCACGACGACCTGGCCTGTCTCGGCGACCTCCAGGCCGCTGGCGGCCGCGATGGGGTGCACGGCGAACCCGGCCGACCACACGGTCACGTCGGCCGGGAGGGAGGTACCGCCGGCGGCGATCGTCCGTGTCGGCTCGACTGCTTCGATGTGCGTGTGCTCGTGGACGGTGACGCCGAGCCGGTCGAACGCCTGGCGCAGGTGACGGCGGGCCCTCGGGGAGAGCCAGGCGCCCAGCTCGCCGCGGGCGGCGAGCGCGACCGAGAGATCGGGCCGGGACTCGGCGAACTCGGTGGCGGTCTCGATGCCGGTCAGCCCCTCACCGACGACCAGCACGGTGCCGCCCTTGTCCAGGCCGGCCAGGCGCTCGCGCAGCCGCAGCGCCGAGGACCGGCCGGTCACATCGAAGGCGTACTCGGCCGCGCCGGGGACGCCGTGGTGGGCGACGGAGCTGCCGAGCGCGTAGAGAAGCGTGTCGTAGGTGAGCTCGCCGTGCCCGTCCTCGCCGGTCACGGCGACGGTCCTGCGTACCGGGTCGACGCCGGTGACGCGCGCCAGGCGCAGCCGCACCCCGGTGCCCGCGAACACGTCGGCGAGCTCGCGGAACGCGACGTCCCGGCCGATCGCGAGCTGGTGGAGCCGCATCCGCTCGACGAAGACGGGCACGGCGTTGACAACGGTGATCTCGGTGTCGGCGGGGGAGAGCCGGCGCGCCAGGTTCCCGGCGGCGAAGGCCCCGGCGTATCCGGCGCCGAGTACGACGATGCGGTGCTTCATGGCGTTGCTCCTGTCTCGTTCGCGTGTCCCTTGAACGAGATGGCGTCCCGATTGCTGACAGGAACCGGGTGTGACGCGGGTCACCGGACTGAGACGGGTGCGGGGTGGGCGGTCGTCACTGGGCGTCGTGGCCGCCGTCGACGGGGGAGGGCGACGCGGATGACGAAGCCGGCGCGCTGCCGCAGACGGCGAACCGCGGGTGATGGCCGAGCCCGACGTGGAGCCGCCGCCTCACCGACCGAGGCCCGGCCTCCGCGTGACGGCTTACTGTGCCCCCGCGCGTCGCGGTCCGGGGACGCTATGCGTCAGGCGGCACCGGTTTCCGTCTGGCGTCGGGAACGAGGGGCACCACCATGTCGGCATCGGCATCGGCATCGGCGTCGGCGTCGGCGTCGCATCGGCATCGGCATCGGATCCTGATCGGCGTCAAGATGCGGATCCTTTGCGGGAGATGAGCGACACAGCCCCTGCTAGGGTGCGCCGATGTCATCGATCAAGCAGTTCCAGGTCACCTTCGACTGCGCTGAACCCGAGCGCGTCGCTCGCTTTTGGTGCGAGGTGCTGGGGTACGTCGTGTCGCCGCCGCCGAAGGGGTTTGCCACGTGGGACGACTTCGATCGCTCGCGGCCGCGTGAAGAACAGGGTTCGTGGTTCGCGTGCAGTGATCCCTCCGGGGCGGGCCCGCGACTGTTCTTCCAGCGCGTCCCCGAAGGGAAGGTCGTCAAGAACCGGGTGCATCTCGACGTGCGGGTCGGCACCGGGCTCGTGGGCGAGGAGCGCCTCGCCGCGCTCGAAGCCGAGTGCGCTCGCCTGCTCCCGCTCGGCGCGGTACGCGTGCGGCTTCTGTATGACGGCAGCGACTCGTGCATCGTGATGCAGGACATCGAGGGCAACGAGTTCTGCCTCGACTGAGCATCCACCGAGACGGCGAGGTGAGGAACCGACGGTGAGCCTCCGACCCGGATCACTAGAGCAGATCACGGGGCACCGTCTCGTTCCAGGTGCGCGAGAACACCCGTCGGCCACCTTCGTAGCCGTCCAGCGTGGCGTCGACGAAGAACCGGCCTTCGTCGCAGGTGAGACGGGTATGAGTGACCACGCGTACGTCCCAGTCGTCGCGCCGGAAGCCGATGGTCCACGTGCACTCGCCGCTCACGGACGTGAAGTCGTCGGCGACGGAGGCGTAGCGTTCGTGCGCGCGCCGGCCGACGTCCAGGCCGATGTCCTCGAAGCGGACCGTGCCCCGGTCCTTCACCGTGTCCAGCTCGGAGTGGTAGCCGACCAGGTCCCGCTTCACGTCCCACCGTTCCTCCGGGGGCGTCACCGTCGTGGTGCTGATGGGCGGGGTGCCCTCGGGTTCGCCGAAGGGCGCGGCCAAGGCGTGGTCGGCCTTCTCCGGGGGCCGGACCGGAAGGGTGAGCGTGCTGGAGTGCTCGTGGACACTGAGCGTCGCCGGCTTCGGCGGCGGCCACGCGAGTGGCCAGTACGAGGTGGACAGGGAGAGCCGGATGCGATGCCCGGGCGGGAAGCTCTGCGCCACCCCGTTGAGGTGGACCGTGGCACGGTAGCGGCGGCCGGGCACGAGGGGCTCGGGCTGCTCCGCGCTGTCCAGCCGGGTGAGATTGAGCAGGCCGTAGGTGACCCGGGTGGCCGCTCCGTCCGGTCGGACGTCCGACAGACGCGCGGCCACCATGGCCACCGGTTCGTCGGCCGACAGGTCGAGGTCGAGGGTCGGCGAACCGAGGATCTCCACCCGTTCGGTGAGCGGTGGGGTCTCGAAGACGAGTGAGCCGCCGTCCTCCTCACGCTGGTCGTACGGCAGGTCCGGGGGTGCGTTGTAGGAGGCCCACTTGCCCGCGAACTGCCCGACGGACAACGGGGAGCGGACGGTCAGGACGCCCTGTCCGCCGGTTCCGCCTGTCTCGCCGGTCCGTTCGCCCGAGCCCTCGGCCGTCTCCGGAGCCGTCTCTCCGGCCCGTGCGCCGCCGGGTGGTGCGATCCGGTGCCCGGTGAGCGGGTGCGTGACCGGGTGGACGTGCGGGGACGGCCAGTGGGGTTCCGCCACCCAGCGTCCCGGCCGTTCCTCGTACGAGGTGGACGGCGGGACGCTGTCCTGCATCCATGTCCGCAGCATCGGACCGTCCATGACGCCGTTGTCGACGCCCTTGAGCCAGTGGTCCCACCAGCGCACGACCTCCTGCAGGTAGCCGATGGCGGGTCCCGGCTCACCGAGGTGGGGGAACTTGTGCGACCAGGGGCCGATGAGCCCCTTCCTGGGCACGTCCAGATGGGCGAGCAGCCGGGTGACCGCGTTGGAGTAGCCGTCCGCCCAGCCGCTGGAGGCGAGCACCGGGCAGCGCACGTCGGCGTGGTTCTCGGCGACCGAGGCGTGCCGCCAGTAGTCGTCGAGGCGCTGGTGGCGCAGCCACTCCAGGACCCAGGGCCGTGCGTGCTCGAGGCGTTCGTGCCACATGTCGCGCCAGCGGTCGCCGACCACGGCCGGGTCCGGGGGACAGGTGGCGTAGGCGAACATGGTGCCCGCCTCGGCCAGGTTGTCCGACAGCATGGCTCCGCCCATGTAGTGCATGTCGTCGGCGTGCCGGTCGTCGGTGAAGGACGCGATGACGATGGCCTTCAGGCTCGGTGGCCGTCGGGCCGCCACCTGGAGGGCCGCGAACGCACCCCAGGACAGGCCCATCATCCCCGTGCTGCCGTCGCACCAGGGCTGGTCGGTGAGCCAGGCCAGCACCTCCTCGGCGTCGCGCTGCTCGATCTCCAGGTACTCGTCGCGCAGCACCCCCTCCGACTCGCCGGTGCCCCGCAGGTCGACACGGACGCAGGCGTAGCCGTGCCCGGCGATGTACGGGTGGTGGAGGGAATCGCGTTCGGCGGTGAGGTCCCGCTTGCGGTACGGGATGTACTCCAGCACCGCCGGTACCGGGTCGTTGTCCGACGACGTGGGCCGCCAGATGCGCGCCGACAGGCGGACGCCTTCCGACATGGGGATGACGACGTGCTCTTCTTCCTTGGTCGTGTACGGCAGGTGGGTCACATGACGCATGGTCGGCGCTCCTTAACCTCGCGCTCCTTCGGACGGCTCGTCGAAGGTGAGGCCCAGGGCAGCGACGCACTGGTCGTACTTCCTGCGCAGGTCCTGTTCGTCGTCGCCGCCGGTGAAGATGTGTGCGAGTTCGTAGCTGTAACTGTCCTGCTGGGAAAGGTCGGAAAGCCGCCGGCCGGGCTCGGGCAGGACTTCGATCCGTACGCCCGGTATCTCGCTCTCGATGCGGGCGATGTCCTCGGGGGAGGGCACGTGGCGCACCACTCCGTCCGTGAACCACCGGTAGTACCACTTGGCCGCCATCGCGTACGGGCCCTGCCCGTGGGGCATGCGCGGGTCGTCCCCGAGGGCGAGGGCGAGCATGGCGTGGTGGTTGGAGACGCCTTCCACGTACTGGAACAGCTCGGCGTGCGACTGCGAGTGGCGCGGGTTGATCTCCAGCAGGCTGATGTCCTGGCTGCCGGGATCGTAGAAGTACTCCACGCTGAACGTCGCGGAGTCGAAGCCGATCCGGCGCATCACCCGCTCGGTGACCTCGTGCAGCCGGGCGACGACCTGCGGGGGCAGCATGGAGGGGTACTGGTGGCGCAGGAAGCACGGAGTGTCCGGGTAGTCGATGGAGTCCAGCGTGCCGTAGACGGTCACCTCCCCCTCGTGCACGTAACCCTCCACCGCGACCTGCACACCCGTCAGCGCCTCCTCGGCGAGACACACCCGGCTCCCGACGCCGTCCATTTCCGGTGGCAGGTCGACCTGGTCGAGGATGTGCTCGAAGGGGCGGCCGATACGGGAAATGCCCTCCCGTATCTCCGCGACGGCCGCGCGGAACTCCTCCTCGTCCCCGACCCCGAAAGCGAGTTCCGACGAGTAGGACAACGCGGGCTTGAGCCACATCGGGAACCGCATGCCGTCCGGCGGGCGCGGCGGATCCGCGTCCAGGTCGACACGCCCGAAGCGCGGATGCCGGTCCGTCACCTCCTGCTGCTCGAGCCTGCTCCAGTACTTGTGCTCGCACTTGACCACCGACTCGAGAGTGGTGGTCCGGGTGCCGTACCGTTCGCCGAGCATCGGTACGAGCGTGCTGACCGGGAAGTCCCAGTAACCGACGATCGCGTCGATGCTTCCGTCGAAGGCGTCCAGCACCTTCTGTGCCTTCTCCACCACCGTCGGCAGCGACACCTCGCCGTCCTGCAGCTCCTCCACCGTCAACAGGCCGTGGAAGCGGAGCGAATCGGCGCCCGGCACGGCCTTGAGCGTCGGAAGATTGGCCTCGTCGAGGCCGACCACGAAGATGTTCTTGACATGGTCCTCAGACACGACTCTCCTCTCTCCTCCCAAGATCGACGGGGTACCCCGCCACGGCGCGGGCAACCACTGGGGGACCGCTGCTCGGTCGAGCCATGTCAGCTGCGCGGGCGCCAAGTCACCCAACGGGCTCTCGTGATGCGAGGAGATCATGCCGACCACGGTGCCGTTGGGGCTGAGCAGAGGAACGCGGCGCCGACCCCCAGCGGGATGGCCAGGACAGCGCCGACGAGCCCGTTGCCAGTGCCGGGGCCGCCGCCGGCGGTTCCCATGTGCAGTACCGCGAGGATCGTGCCGACCGTCCCCACCGCGATGGCCGACATCCCGCCGGCGCGGGCGTTGCCGGTGCTGATCCGGCCGCCGGCGCGGGCCAGGGCCAGCCGGCCGACAGCAAGGCCGAGCAGCCCCACTCCGAGGGCCAGGTTGGCCCCGGTCCGCCCGTCACCGATGATTCCGCCCTCGGCGGCCACCATCATCATTCCTGAAACACTCACACCGCTCTCCTCCTTCGCCGTCGCTGATCGCGAGGCTCGACGGGCCTTGAGCATGCGCGCCGTTCTCCCTGCCGGTCGTCCAGCAGGCGCAGGCATTTGCCGCTGCCGCCGCCGCGGCATCCGGATACCGCGGACGCGGCAGGCGGCGCGCGAGTACCGCACACGCGGTAGCCGACCTGTCGTCCGTGAGCTGGACTCGCCCACAACCGCACCCGGTTACGGTGCACCCATGGACAAAGGACGGTCGCTGTCCCGGCCGGGATCACCGACTGGTCGATCGCCGCGGGCGTGGCGGCCCTGCTGCTGAGCACCGGACTGTCCGGCCCACACCCTGCCGGGGGCCGCGAACTGCTCGGCACCGTTCTGCTGGCGGCCGGCGGGCTGGCGCTGGCCGCGCGCCGCCGGACACCGCTCCTGGTCCTGGCCGTCACCGGACTGTGCGCGGTGGGCTACCAGGCGGCCGGGTTCGAGGTGCTCGCCGTCTCCTACCTGGTCGCGGTCTACGGTGCGGTGCGCGCCGGCCACCGTGCCGTCACACTGGTTGCCTCCGTGGGCCTGCTGACCGCGCTCCACCTCACCGCCCTGGTCTTCCAGGACGGACACGCGCGTGAGGTCGTGACGCAGGCCCGCAGCACCCTGGAGATCGCCTGGTTGATCGCCGCGTTCGCGACCGGAGAGGCGGTGCGGCAGGCCGAACGGCGGGCGGACGACGCCGAGCGGACCCGCGAGGAGACCGCGCGACGTCGGGCCGACGAGGAGCGGCTGCGCATCGCGCGGGAGCTGCACGACTCGCTCACCCACCAGATCTCGGTCATCAAGGTGCAGTCCGAGGTCGCCGTCCACGTGGCCCGGAGACGGGGCGAGCTGGTGCCGGAGGCCCTGCTCGCGATCCAGGAAGCGGGCCGGGAGGCGAGCCGGGAACTGCGCGCGACCCTGGAGGCGCTGCGCGACGACGACACCACCCCGCCGCACGGACTCGACCACATCCCAGACCTGGTGAAACGGTTCCGAACGACCGCCCTGGAGACGACCCTGACGATCGAAGGGCATCCCCACGCCGTGCCGGCCGCAGTGGGCCGGACCGCTTACCGGATCGTCCAGGAGTCACTCACCAACGTCGCCCGGCACGCCGCCACCACCGCCTCGGTGCTGATCGACTACCGGCCGGACACCCTCGCGATCCGCGTCGACGACAACGGAAAGGCCACGGCGTCGTGGCGCCTGCCGGTGCCTGCTGCCCGCCAGACGGCCCGGCCTCACTTCAGGTGTCGGTCCAAGAACCGGCACCCGTCCTCCAACTCGAACCACGGGGTGCCGGTGTGCCCTCCCGGATTGGCGTGCAGCGTCTTCTCCTTGCTGCCGAAGGAGTCGAACAGGTCCAGGGCCCGTTGCCGGGGGTTCCCTTCGTCGTCCCACTGCAGCAGGAACAGCAGCGGAACGGTGACCTGCCGGGCCTCCTCGCGCTGGGCACGGGGCACGTACCCCCCGGCGAAGAAGCCTGCGGCCGCGATGCGCGGCTCGACCACCGCCAGCCGAATGCCGAGGGCGGCCCACCCCCCGGAGTACCCGACCGGGCCGTCGATGTCGGGCAGTTCGAGGAGGGCGTCCAGCGTGGTCTGCCATTCCGGGACCGCGTTCTCGACCAGCGGGCCGATGAAGGACTCGAAGATCTCGTCGACCGGCTCGCCGGCCTGCATCGCCCGCCGGAGGTCGGCACGGGCCTGCTCGTCGGCGGCGGAACGGGGACGGTCACCGCACCCGGCGGCATCGATGGTGGCCACCGCGTAACCGCGCGCCGCGGTGTACCGGGCCCGGGCCACCAGCCGGGGTTCCGCCTTGGGCAGGCCGTTGTTGTGGGCCATCAGGACCAGCGGGGCGGGTGCGGATCCAGGCGTCCACAGGGTGCCGGGGATCTCGCCGACGGTGAATTCGCGCTCGAGGACGCCGTCGTCGAGGCGCTGTTCAGAAGTGAATCGCACGGTCGTGCCTTTCGGGAGGGCTCTTGAACGGCGCCCCCGGACGACCTATCGCCCGACCGTGACCCAGGAGGGGAGCACCCATGTCGATACTGCGTTCACGGGTACCACCTCCTCGTTCTCTCGCACGGCCGCTGGGAGGTTAGCAACGGCCGCCGTGCTCCGCCAACGGGTTTTCGCGGAGGCTCCGTGGCCGGATGCCACCTCACCACACGGGACACGCTCTTGGACCTGACAGGGTTCCGATGAAGTGCGGCCGTCGGCGGGCGTAGCCACCGGGACCCCGGCGGCAGCTGCGGGCCCCCGAGATCAGCGCCGAGGGGCTCCGCCTGCGGCGCGCCGGCACCGCACCACCATCGAGAACCTGGCCGCGGCCAAGACATCAGCCCTGATCGGCCGGGAACCCTCACGGTCAACGTCGCCACCGCTCGCCAGGTCGCCGAGGTCAAGGCGGCCGGACTCGCCGCACGCATACCGGGCCGGGCCCCGGCGGCCCTGGACCGGATCAAGGCCGAACTCGACACGCTTGCCGAGAAGAAGCTCCCCGTGGGCGTGGAGTCGTGGCACGTCGACCCGGTCAGCGACAAGGTGGTCGTCACCGTCCGCGGCACTACCGACGCCACCGGCCGCGACTTCGTGGCCGCGGCCCGCTCCCACGGCTCCGCCGTCACCGTGCGAACCACGCGGAACGACGCCCCGCAGTCGGCCGCCTCCGTCGCCCCCGGCAGCAAGATGAACATCAACACCTCGGATGTGAACGGCGGTTACTGCTCCGTCGGCTTCGGTGCCCGCGACCAGCAGGGCCGGCAGTACCTCGCCACCGCCGGCCACTGCATCGAGGGCCTGCCCACCCTGTACTTCAACGGATCGCAGTTCGCCCGAGGCGCCGACACCCGCTTCGCGCACGGCTACAACAGCGTCGACATGGGCGTTGCTGCCATCACCTCCGGCAACTCCATCGCCACCGCAGTGGGCGGGTGGAGAGTCGTGGCGGACACCCCGGTCAAGGGAAGCCAGCGGGCCGCCGTCGGCGCGACGGTGTGCAAGTCCGGCGCGACCACCAAGTGGACCTGCGGAACCATCAGCAGCTACAACAACTCGGTCACGTACACCGACCCGGGCCAGCCGCGGACCCTCGTCAAGGGCCTGGCCAAGTCGGGTGTCTGCATCCACAAGGGCGACAGCGGCGGCGCCTGGATCACCAACCAGGGCCAGGCCCAAGGCCTGACCTCCGGCTCGAGTGACCTCGACTGCGACGGCAGCTTCGGCAGCGGCGCGAGCTGGATGCACCCGCTCGACGACCTGCTCCGCTACTACGGCCTGACGCTGAACACCGCCTCGTAAGCGAACTGGACTGGGCGCGCGCCACCGTTGCGCCTGGCGCCAGGACCCCTTCCCCGCACCATGACGGGCCGTACGGCCGCCCGCGCGTCGCGGCACGCGCTCTTCTTACCCGGTTCCGGCGGACGCGGACGTGCGAAGGAGGTCACGGCGGGACAGGGCACCCGTCTTCCGTATGGCACGGGCGACATGCTGTTCCACCGTCCCGGGGCGAGAGGTGCAGCACCACCGCGATCTCACGGTTCATCAGTCCACGGGCCGCGAGTTCAGCCACCTCGCGCTCCCTGGGGGAGAGCTGGTCGTCGAATGCGGGACGGCCCGGCCGGCGCACCTCCGGGGGCTGGTGGGAGCGCAGCAGAGTGCGGGCCCGGGCGGCGTCGTAGACCGCGCCGAGTTCGGTGTACTCCTCGACGCAGCGCCGCAACGACGCGACGGTTTGGGTGTGCTTCCTGCCCTCACCGGCCACGCCGTCCGCCGTGTCCCGGGCCACCGCGTCGGGCGCGTCGTCGGCGAGCGAGCATCGTGCCGCTCCCTCGGTCGTCAAGGCCCAGGCGTACGGACGGGGCAGCTTCCGGTAGGCGGCCGCGGCCTCCCGGTACGGCCCGATCGCCTCCTCCAGGCGGCCCTCGCACTCCTCCAGCGCGGCCCGGCTCCACGCGATGGCGGCCTGGGCGGCCGGCGCTTCGTATCCTTCCAGGCCCTGGATGAACTCCGCGACCATGCGACGGGCTGCTGCCGTGTCCCCCGCCCGGGCCACCGCCTCCACGGCCCAGGGCGCCAGCTCCGCCGCCCAGGCCCAGATGCCCTTGTCCGCCACGGCTGTCCAGGCCGCCCGGGCCTGGTCCGCCGCGGCCGGCAAGTCGTCGCGGACCAGGGCGAGACGGATCAGGGCTCCGGCCGTGGCCGCGGCCAGTGGCATGCGCGTGCACTCCGGCGCGGGCGCCCCGAGGGCGGTCAGCCAGTGCACGGCCTGCGTCCAGTCTCCCTGGGCGAAGGCCAGCATGCCCCGCACCATGTGCGCGTCCGCCGCCACCACGGGCATGTCGGCCATGGTCGCGACGAACCGCTCGCACCGCTCGCCCAGACCGGTCCACTGTCCGGTCCACCAGTCCAGCAGCAGACGGGTGCCCTCTGCCGTCTGCTCGGTGTACGAAGCACCGATACGGGCCGAGAGGTCCAGCCCCGCGGACAGCAGTTCCCTGCCCCACTGGTAGGACCCCGTCCAGAGCGCGGCGTCCGCGGCGTTGCACAGCCCCCGCGCGGCGTGCTCCCGGCAACCGGCCGGCGGACTGTCGACGGGCAGGGCCGTCACCAGTTCCCGGGCCTGCGGGTCACCGCAAGCGACGGCCAACGAGGCATGGTTGGCGGCGACGGCGGCCCGCGCGACGTCATCGCCGCCGACGTGCGCAAGCCGGGCGGCCCTGCGCAGCCACTCCCGGTGCCCCGCCAGCGTCCCCGTCGGCCACTCCGGCATGGCCAGCGCCACCATCGCCCGTGAGGCGAGCGCGGGACGCACCTCGTCCAGCTCCTCGACCGCCGCCTCCAGTTCGCGCATCCCGGCGGCGAGGTCACCGACCTGGTTGGCCAGCATCAGACCGAGGTCGAGCCGCAGTTGACCCCGAACGTCCACCGGCAGGCCGGGGTCGCGGACGGCCTGGGAGAGAACGTCCACGGTCTGGTCCGAGCGAAGCCCGATGACGGCGCTGCGGGCCAGCAGCGGTGCCAGCCGGGCCCGGTACTCCGCCGGGACCTCCCGCACCGCCAGCGTCCGTTCCAGGAGACCGATCGCCTCCTGGTGACGGCCCCCCTCCACCGCGGTCCGGGCGGCCTTCTCCACCGCCCTGAGCCAGCTCTTGCACCGGCCGGCGGACTTGCGGTGCCGGGCCACCTCCGCCCACGGCACCGGTCGGCGGCGGGCGAGCACCCGCGCCGCCCGCCCGTGCAGTTCCTCGCGGAGCGGCCCGGGTATCCGCTCGCGCACGGCCGTCGTGGCGAGCGGCACGGAGAATCCGTAGCGCCCCTCCGACACCTCCGACAGCGTCGCGCCGGCCAGGGCCGCGAGCAACGCCTCACGGCCCGGGGCAAGGCCCATCCCCGCCACGGACAGCAGTTCGTCCCGGGTGGCTGGCTCGCCCAGTACTCCGGCCGCCCATACGACGGGCCGGTCCGCGGCCGCCAGCGCGTCGGTACGGCTCAGCACCAGCTCGGCCAGCCTGACCGGAACGCCGACCGCGTCCACGTCGGCGGCCGTGCACTGGGGACCCGTGCCCGCGCGCAGCGTGCACAGCAGGTCAGCCACCACCTGCGGCACCCCGCCGGAACACGCGTACAGCCGGGTGACGGCCTCGTGCGTCGCACGCTCGCCCAGGGCCTCCGAGGCGGCCCGGCGTACCCGGTCCACTCCCCAGGCGCGCAGCCGGTGCCGGAAGACGGCGAGACCGGGAGGATAGGAGACGGCGGGCGCGCCCAGCGGCAGACCGGCGGAGCCCAACTCCTCGGGACGGTAGGCCACCACGGCCGCCAGCCCCTGCCACGGCCGCTCCAGTACCCCGCGCAGCCACTCCCTCTCCTGCGGTGTCGCCCGGTGCGCGTCGTCCACCAGGAGGAGGGCGGGACCCCCTCCCGTCTCCGGCGGTTCTTCCCCCGCACCGCACCGCCACAGGGCCCGACGGGCCTCGGCGGCCTCCGGTCGGCCGCTCAGTTCGTGCAGCGCACGACTCTTCCCCAGGCCCGCGGTACCTTCCACGAGAACGAGGACCGAGCCGCGTCCCCCGAGCGCCAGACACAGGGGAGTGAGCCAGGGAGACCGTTGCACAGCGGCCATGTCGTCGACCATCGCTTTCCGTCGGCCCGATCGGCCGAGGACGCGTCAGCCCTCCTCAGGGCGAGCGCCCTGGGCGAAGGGCACGTTCTCTTCGCACATTTTGACCATGGGGCTTTCCGCCGCGGCAAGGGCGGCGCCGGCCGGCTCCACCATCCAGCGCACGCTTCCCAGGCCTTCCGCGTCCAGCGTGATGCCCGGGAGCGCCCCGGAGGGAAGGGTGATGACGGCCCAGCGCCGACGGCCCCCAGGGGTGCGCTCGGAGCCGTGGGCGGTGCAGTGGGCGTCGACGAGGACGAGACCCCAGCCGTCCTCGTCGTGTTCGTCCGGCGACGGACGCCGAGCGTGGCAGGGCGCCGGGGCGCCGTCGAGCACGTCGAGGATGAGCTGGTCGCCCTCCACATCCACGCCCACCGTCAGTTGCCCCGCCGGATCCCCGGCCGCCCGCCGCACGCCCCGGGCGAGCATCTCGCCGCAGGCCACGGCGACTGCCCGGCTGGAGTCGTCGCCCAGGCGGAGGCCCCAGGAGCGCAGAGTCGTACGGATACGGCGGCGGCCCTCGGGGACGGCCGAGGGCACCGCGGGAAGGACGAAGGACACCGTCCTCGACGCCACGGGACACAGATCGAAGACCGAGTTGGCCACGGCAGGGCTCCTGGTGCGATGGACGGTTGGACGGGGGGGAGGGGGGAGGGGAGCGGAGGGGAGGGGGCACGCGCGGGGGCGTACTCGGCCGACGTCGGCAACCTACGGACCGCGACACCCCCGCGTACATACGGGCACGGGCGCTACGGATACGTAAGAAAACCAGTACGACGAACCGTCGCCGCCGGAGATGGTGTCCAAGACGGCGGTGGTCGCCCTCGTGGACGCCGCATCCACGACTGGTTGTTCTACCTGCCATCGAGGACGGTCACGCGCCGACACCGGCCGAGTTGGCGGAGGGGCGCGCCTACTGCCTCACCCGCACAAGAGCGGCGTCATGTCCGAAGAAGGCCTGCCGCCCCGGCTTCCCCGTCGCAGCCGGTGGTGTCGCTGGTCCGCCGGCACTGGGATCACCGCACGGATGCCGCGCATGCGCAGGTGGTTTCGGATCCCGCGGGAAGAGCACGCCTTGTCGGCCGGAACCATGTCGGGCCTGGTGCGAAGCCGGCCGCGCGCGGTCGGGGGCAGCACGGCGGGTCTCACCCAGGTCTGGGATCCGTGCGAGAACGGTCGGCAGCCCCTGGGACTCCCCCTGTACGAGGGCCGGATCGACCCGGCGTGGTGGCGCCGCGGACTGCCGGGCCGGTGACCGTGCCGGCACTGTCCGAGTGGGCGTCGCTCCGAGGCTCGCACGCCTGCCCGACGGGGAGCACCTAGGGTATGCGGCATGACGCTGCAACTTGTTCAAGTGAACTTCAAGGCGCGGGACGACTCGTCGCTCGGCCAGTTCTGGGCGGGGGCGCTCGGCTGGGGTGTTTCCAGCGAAGGGCCCGGCGTCACCAACCTGGAACCCGTCGGCTTCGACTGGCCGGACCCGGCCGCCGTCTGCGTCGATCTCGTCCGCGTCCCGGACCCGGAGACGGTGAAGTACCGCGTGCACATCGAGCTCGCCACCACCTCCGACGCCCATCAGGCGGAGTTGGTCGCACGTCTGAAAGAGCTCGGGGCGACGCCCGCCGATGTGGGCCAGGGTGACGTGCCGTGGACGGTGATGGCCGACCCGGAAGGCAACGTGTTCAGCGTCCTGGAGCCCCGGGAGCTCTACCGGGACACCGGGCCGATAGCCGCCCTGGTCGTCGACTGCGCAGACCCACGGGCCATGGTCCGGTTCTGGGGCGAGGCGATCGACTGGACCGTCCACGAGCTGACCGACGACCGCGCCCTGCTGCGCTCCGTCAAGGGCGTCGGGCCCTACCTGGAGTTCCGCCGCACGCCCGACGACGAGGTCGTAGGGAGCCGCGTCCATCTCGACGTGATGTCCGACCCCGTCGAGGATCAGGCGAGGGAGGTCGCCCGGCTCGAAGGCCTCGGCGCGGTACGGGCCGATGTGGGTCAGGGTGACGTCTCCTGGGTCGTCCTGGCAGATCCGGCGGGCAACGAGTTCTGCGTCCTCGGTCGGGGCTGACTCGGAACTCCGTCCACTCGGCTCCCTCATGGCGGTGCGGACGTGCGCGCCGCCGGGGCCCGCCCCCCCAGGGGCACGACGTCTGCCCCGGCAGCGGGTTCGCGCGGCCCTCGTACGCCGGGCAACCCCTCATCCCCGCGCGGGAAAAGCCTGTTCGGTCCAGATGGTCTTGCCGGAGCCGGAATAGCGTGTGCCCCAACGCTGGACGAGTTGCGCGACGATGAACAGCCCTCGCCCGCCCTCGTCGTCCTCGCCGCTGTGGCGCAGGTGCGGTGACGTGTGGCCGGTGTCGGCGACCTCGCACAGCAGGGTGCGGTCACGGATTAGGCGTACCTGGACCGGTCCTTCGGCGTATCTGACCGCGTTGGTCACCAGTTCGCTGACGACCAGCTCGGTCGTGAAGGACAGTTCCTCCAGACCCCACTGGTGCAGTTGCCGGGTGGTCAGGTCCCTGAACCGGCCCGCGGTGACCGGTTCGGCGGGGAGCTCCCACTCGGCCACCTGCGTGGTGTCGAGTTCGCGGGTACGGACGAGCAGCAGCGCGGTGTCGTCCGCCGTCGACCCGCTCGGCAGGAGTTCCGCCACCGCCCGGTCGCACAGCTCGTCCAGGGACGCGCCCCGGTCGCTGAGTACCCGTCCCAGGAGAGCGAGTCCGTGATCGATGTCGCGGTCGCGGGCCTCGACCAGACCGTCCGTGAAGAGGCCCAGCAGGCTGCCCACCGGCAGTTCGACCTCCGTGGACTCGAAGGGCAGGCCGCCGAGACCCAGGGGTGGACCGGCCGGCAAATCCGGGAAGGACACCCGGCCGTCCGGGTCGACGACCGCCGGTGGCAGATGCCCGGCCCTGGCCATGACACAGCGCCGCGAGACCGGGTCGTAGACCGCGTAGAGACAGGTCGCCCCGGTGGTGACATCGGCGTGGGTGCCGTCCGGCATGCCCATCTCGCCCCACTGCTCATCCGCCGACTGAGCCACCAGGTCGTCGAGCCGCGACAGCAGCTCGACGGGGTCCATGTCCATCTGGGCGAACGCGCGTACGGTCGTACGCAGCCGCCCCATGGTGGCGGCCGCCTGCAACCCGTGGCCGACCACGTCCCCGACCACGAGGCCGACCCGGGTCCCGGACAGCGGAATGACGTCGAACCAGTCACCGCCGACCCCGGTCACGTCGTCCGTGGGCAGGTACCGGTATGCCAGGTCGACCGCCGACCCCTCGGGCAACTGTTGCGGCAGCAACTGGCGTTGCAGGGTCAGCGCGGCAGTGCGCTCGCGGGTGAACCGGCGGGCGTTGTCGATGGACACGGCAGTGCGGGCGACGAGCTCGTCGGCCAGCGCCACCTCGCCGCCGTCGAAGGTGGCCGCGTCGGCGCCGCGGACGAAGGTGACGAGGCCCAGCATGCCGCCCCCTGCCCGCAACGGCACGACCAGGGTCGTGTTCTCGAGTACGAGCCCACTGGAGGACAGACAACGGTCCTGCGGCGAACCGGACGGGTACTCCACGGGCGAGCGATCCGAGACGAGTGACGGGGAGGACGGCGCTCCCGGCCTCCCGGCGTCGTCCTCCTCGGTCGAGCAGCGGGCGGCCCGGACGAGGGGCATGGGCGCCGCGCCGCTGATGGCCGGGACCTCGCCCTCCAGCACCTCGCTCGCCAGGTCGACCGTGACCGTGCTGGCGAACTCCGGCACCGCCACCTCGGTGATCTTCTGGGCGGTGACCATCACGTCGAGGGTGCTTCCGATCCCGAGGCCCGCCTCGACGAGCAGGGCCAGCCGCCGCTGCGCCTTGTAGCGATCGGAGATGTCGAACGCGTCCTCGCACACTCCGAAAACATGGCCGTCGGCGTCCTGCAGTCGGTAGTAGGCACAGGACCAGAGGTGGACGTTGTCCGGATCGCTGGGCGGCCGACCTTGGAAATGCAAGTCCAGAAAGGATTCTCCGGTATCCAGGACGTGGTGCATGACCGCGTCAAGGGTGGGCGGATGCCCCTTGGTCACGAATCTTCCCTCTGCGTACAGCTCATCAGCCCGAAGCCCGCGGAACTCGGCGAACGGTCGTCCGATTTCCCGTTCGAATGCCGTGTTGCACCAGGTCACACACAATTCGGTGTCGTAAATGGCCAGACCGACGGGTGACTGGGTGGCAAGACCGTTCAGCAGGGCCAGCCGGGAGTCCCACATCCGGAGATCCTTCAGCTCGGCCGCGACGAGCACGCGCGCCGCCGTACCGGCGCCTGGCAGGGGGCATACCCCGATGGCGACGATCACCTCCACCCCGTCCTTGTGTCGGGCGGTGTGGATGTCGTTTCCCTGCAGGTGAGGACTGAGAGAGCGGACAGAGGGCGTGGAGCCGGCCGGCAGGAGCATGCTCAGGGGGCGGCCGACGATCTCCTGGGGCTGATAACCGAGCAGCCGCTCCGCCGCCGGGCTCCACCCGATCACCGTGTTGTCGGCGTCGACGACCATCGTGGCCGCCCTGGTGACGTCGAGAGGGCCACGAAAGTCAGCACCGTCGTCCGTGTTCCAAACAGTCATGGCGCCACACCAGCCCCGTTCGTCCCCTACAGAATCCGCCGTCCCCTGGGCGAGCACAACCGCAGGACCGCCCGTCCGGCCAGTTCGCCTCCGGCGAGCCGGGAGGCAGGGCGACCGGTTTTCCCCAACTCCTGTCCGCAGGTGAGCCGCGTGCAAGGATGTCGCCCGTGACAGGACCGTCTTCCTCGCCGCCCACCGAAGACACGCCCCGCCACTACGGCCTGGGCTCCCGTGCGGCTGCCGTGCTCGTGTTCGGGTCGTCGGCGGCGGTCCTGGTGGTCGAGATCGTCGCTTTGCGGCTACTGGCTCCTTACCTCGGCCTCACCCTCGAGACCAGCACCACGGTGATCGGCATCGCCCTCACCGCGATCGCCCTCGGTTCCTGGCTGGGCGGGCGCATCGCCGACCACGTCGATCCGCGCCGGCTGCTGGGCCCCTCGCTCGGGGTGTCGGGAGCGGTCGTGGCGCTCACCCCCGCCGTGCTGCGCTCCACCGCGGAGTGGGCCCCAGCGCTGCTGTTGCTGATCGCGTCGCTGACGATTCTCCTGCCGGGGGCCCTGCTCTCCGCGGTGACGCCCATCGTCACCAAGTTGCGTCTCACCAGCCTCGCCGAGACCGGAACGGTTGTCGGACGGCTGTCCGGCGTCGGCACCGTCGGCGCCATCGTCGGCACCGTTCTCACCGGGTTCGTCCTCGTGTCGCGGTTGCCTGTCAGCGGCATCCTGATCGGGCTCGGCGCACTGCTCGTGGTCGGCTCCGCGCTGGTCGAGTGGCGAACGCGTCGATGGATCAGCACCGCTGTCCTCGTCTTCGTGATCATCGCCGGCGGCCTCGCCACCAGGGTCGCGCCCGGTGCCTGCGACACGGAGACCAGGTACCACTGCGCGTCAGTCGTCGCGGATCCCGACCGGCCCAGCGGCCGCACACTCGTGCTGGACGGCTTGCGGCACTCCTACGTCGACCTCGACGACCCGACCTTCCTGGAGTTCACCTACGTACGCGCCATCGCGTCGGTGGTCGACGCCGCTTTCCCGGAGGGTGAGCCACTCGCCGCCCACCACCTGGGCGGCGGCGGGCTCACCTACCCCCGCTACCTCGCGGCCACCCGGCCCGGCACGCGCAGCCTCGTGTCCGAGATCGACAGCGGGGTCGTACGCATCAACCGCGACCAGCTCGGTCTGCGAGCAGAAGCCGGAATCGACGTGCGCGCCGAGGACGGCAGGCTCGCCCTGCGGGGACTGGACGCCGGCAGCCGTGACCTCGTCGTCGGCGACGCCTTCGGGGGCGTCAGCGTCCCGTGGCACCTCACCACGGTGGAGGCGATGACGGACGTACGGCGGGTGCTCGACGAGGACGGCCTGTACGTCGCCAACCTCATCGATCACGGTGCTCTGGCCTTCGCGCGGGCCGAGATGGCCACCCTCGGTGAGATCTTCGAGCATGTGGCCCTGGTCGGTGAACCCACTGATATCGGCTTCACCAACACCACGACCTCCGAGGGCGGCAACATGGTGGTGCTCGCCTCCGACCGACCGGTCGGCCTCCGCGCGATCCAAGAAGCGCTGGATGCCCGGCAAACCGGCTGGAAGATCATCACCGGCGACGACCTGACCTCCTGGATCGGCGACGCCCGACCGCTCACCGACGATCACGCGCCCGTCGACCAGCTCCTCCAGCCCTACAGCCCACCGAGCAGCCAGTGACCGAGCCGGTTCTCAGCGCCGCCGGGCTGGGCCGCGTATCGCCTCCGGACACGATGGCCAGGTGTTCAGTCACACCCGCTACACCTGGGTTCGCCGGAGTCCGTCTCTGCCAGGGACGACAACCCCCGCCCGGTCGTCAACCGTCCTGAAACGCTCGTCTCCGCGTCCTCACGGGCCCGTTTCGCCAGAGTGCGACCGTTGGACTCGGCCGCCACATCGCCCGTGATCGTGAGGCTCGTCACCGCTCGGCTCCCCGCCGCGAGGACGTACCAGTCGCCCTGCGGTGAACGCCAGCGGGTATGGGCGACGACGTGCTGGCCGTACCTGCTGCACGCGGCCGTGTCCCGTGCCCGGGCCACGATCCGAGCCGGCGCCGTGCCCTCGGCGCGCAGGCCGACGGTCACGTCACCGCTTCCCCGCCAGGTGACGGCCCGGAAACACGACCACACGGCGTCTTCGCCGCCCTGGGGGAGTCGCTGGTCGGCGAAGTCCCAGAGGTTCACGGAGCGGACCGCGTCACCGGTGCCACCGCCGAGGTGGCAGGCCAGCCGGGACCAGGCCGCCAGGGCGGAGCTGCCGGTCGCCTCCCGGGGCCGGCGTGCCGGGGGACCCTCCTCACCAGGCAGTGGAGTGTAGGTGAGGTGGACGGGGGAGAGGCCGCCCAGATCGGTGAGGAGGAAGGCGTGGTCCTCCACGATGCGTGAGGACGACCGCAGTTGCAGGACTGGACGCCGTGCGCAGGCGGAGTCCGCCGGGGCCACGGGCACCGGCTCCGTCACGCCGTCCGCCGAGACGTCTAGGGGACGTGCGGCGCTGTCGGGAGCCAACAGATCCCGGGTGCCCGCCTCGGCGATCCACGGTGCGAGCAGGTACCGGGCCGAACCATCGCCCGCCGCGACGGTGACCGCGGCGGCCGTGGTCACGTCCGCGTCGTCGGCCAGTGCCACGGACAGGGCGGTGTCTCCTTCGCCGGTGCCCCCCGGCTCCTGGTACCTGGCCAGCCGCCGGCCGTCGTACAGGAGGACGACCGTCTGCCCGCCCACTGCGCCCGCGTACAACAGCTGCGGGGAACCGGACGGCGGATCCGTGGGTGTGCCGGGGCTGACCGACACGTGCGTCGCGCCCCGTGCGGGGCGGGCCCAGGTCTTAAGGGCGCGGGCGAGCAGATCGCCGTCGTGCGTCCGGTCGCCACGGGCCGGCCAGGCGGTGAAGTCGACGCGTGACGTGTCCGCCCAGACCTCGGGCGGGGTCCGGCGCAAGGGCTGGGATTCCGGTGCCGAGAAGGGCTTCGCCGAGTCGGGCGTCGGAGCGTCGTGATCGGCGAGGACGAGCGTTGTCACCGTGACGAGTCCGGCCAGCACGCCCGCAGCCGCCACCCGTGCCCGCCGCCTGCGCCGTAGGAGATCCGTCGGCTGTGCCCAGACCGTGCACGCGTCGAACTCACTGGGGCCCGGGGAGGACGAGACGGTGACCGCCGGAGCGCCGGCGGTGTCGAGCCGGAGCCGGTCCGCCCTGCGCAACGCCTCGACGGGGTCGTCCGCCCCGGCGGCCCGGAGTACTTCGAGTACGTCACCTTCCGGGAGCCGGTCCAGGTGGCGCAGGACGAATGCGGCTCGGGTGGTGGGTTCCTCACTCGTCAGCGACTGGCTCGCCGTCATGTCCTCGGCGCTGCCAGACCGGGGAAACAACCGCAACCCGATCACGATCGGCAACCGGGGCAGCAGCCACGCGGGGATCACACCTCCCTGTCCCCGTCCTCGCCCGTGGCGCCCGTCTCGGAGCGCGTCGCGGAGAACGACGACGCGCAGCTCGTCGAGGATGACGTCCGGGCCATCGCCTCGTGATACGGGCGCCCGGGGCGCTCGCCGGGCTTTCGGCAGGGCCCGCTGCACCAGGGAGTGGGCGAGCAGAATCCGATGATGCCTGCCGGGCGGAGTCGGCAGAACCAGGTAGGCGAGACGTACGAGGGAGCCGTACTGCTCAAGCAGGACGGACTCCGTCTGTTGAACGCGAGTCCCGCGCATGCCGAGTGGGCTGCGAAATCGATGGAGTGACATGGGGCGGTGCCCTTCACGGCCGAGGATCTGCCTTTACCGCCTTCTCAAACGAGTGAATCACGTGATGGTCACATGACGTCCGGTCAGCCTTGAGCCTCCCGACACCCGCCCGGGACGACCCGGCACCGCGGTTCGCCTTCCCGCCCGCGCGGCGGGAAGATGGGATCATGACCGAGATCCGAACTCCGCGTCTTGTCCTGCGCCGATGGCTGGACGACGACCTTGTCCCCCTGTCCGAGATTCATGCCGACCCGGCGGTGATGCAGGGAATCGGTGACGGCAGGCCGCGCTCCCTGGAGCAGACGGCCGAGGACATCGAGGCGTGGGACGAGGAATGGGACGAGGAAGGGTTCGGGATGTTCGCGGTCGAGCTCCTGGGCTCCGGTGAGGTGGTGGGCGCCGTTGGCCTGTCCGTCGCCGACGCTCCGACCGAGGTCGCTGGTCAGGTGATGATCAGCTGGCGGCTCGGGCGGGTGTTCTGGGGGCAGGGCTACGCCTCCGAAGCGGCGCACGCGACACTGGAGTTCGCCCTACAGGATCGTGGCCTGGACCGTGTGGTCGCCGTCTGCCGGGCGATCGACCGGGCTTCCGTGAACGTGGTCGACAAGCTCGGCATGCAAGCCGAAGGGACGGCACAGCACCCGGTCCACGGCTACGACCTCGCGATGTTCGGCATCGACCTGACGCAGTACCAGGATTAGCAACCGCACGACCGACTCCAGGACTCGCCCTGGGAGCTCCTGAGTATCCGGACGAGAAGGAGGCATTCGTCGTCCGCTCGGGGGCACTTGGCTGGTACGGCAACTCCCCGAAACCAGACAAGAGATGAGCGTGACGACGTGTCCTTCCCGGAACATCCCGCGACCCCGTCCGAGACCTCGCAGACGCACCGTGACACCGGCGTAAGGCGAAGTAACGGGCTGGCTGTCGCCGCACTGGTTCTCGGCATCCTGGCCGTCCTTCTCTTCTGGACCGTCGTCGGCGGTGTGGTGCTCGGGCTCCTGGCCCTGATACTCGGCATCGTCGGAGCTCGCAAGGCACGAGGCGGAAGAGCGCCACACGGCAAGATGTCCATCGTCGGCGCGGTGCTCGGAGTGCTGGGAGTCATCGCATCCGCCGTGATCATCGCGATCGGTGCGTCGATCCTCAACTCGGACGAGTTCAAGGATTTCGACGACTGCGTCCAGCACGCCGACACGCAGAGCGAACGAGACGCGTGTGCCGAAGACTTCAACAAGGACGTCAACAACTGATCTGAACGGCCGTTCACGGCGCTCAGCTCGCCGATGGGAGAACCCTATCTAGTCGGCCGTGGCGAGCAACTCGTCGACGGCGGTACGAAGGGCCTCGTCCTCGGCGAAGGCGCGCCAGCCGCCGAAGTAGTGAATACGCCGGTCACTTGCCGGGAGATCGCCCAGGAGGCGAACCGCGGGCCGGGCGGCGCGGCCCATCCGAGTCAGATGGCGCACAGCGGGGAGCATGACCGGCAGGTAGGTGCCGTCGGCCAGGTCCCGCACGATGTCGAGGAGGATTGGGACAGCGCTCTCGGCGTCTCCCGTCACGGCCCACAGGGCGTGCGCGGCCTCGGCTCTGGTCCAGGGATCGGCTGCCTCGTCCATTGCCCGGATGCGGCCCGCGAAAGCGGCGGCGTGCGAGCCGAGGTCGGCCAGCTTGCGCAGCGCAGGGTGCGGGTAGCGGCCCTCGGTGGCGGCGGGCCCCAGCACCTTCAGGGCTGGGCCCGGCTCTCCACCGACCTGCCAGTACGCCCAGGCGGCGAGCTCGGCGCCCGCTCCGCCGGCGAGTGACCGGGCCAGTAGCGCTTCACGTCCCCCGTTGCCCGCCGGGCCGATGCCGGCGAGGGCTGTGGCCGCCGCGGTCCACCTCTGGTTGTCCTCCAGCAGGCCCAGCAGCTGCGGTACGGCTGCCGCGGCGGCCGATCCCCACGCGGCGAGTACGTCGCAGAGCTGACCGACCAGCCGACCGTCCTCAGTGGGGCCGAGCCGGTCGCAAATCACCGGAAGCAGCAGCTCCGCATGGTCCGGGAGGCGAGCCAGGACCTCATAGAGGGCGGGCAGAGCCGGATGGTGGACGGCGTCACCGGCACCGCCGGTGAAGGCGTCGGCTGACGCGAAGCCGGACGGGGTGCCGGCCACGCGCTCGGCCAGGCCCGGCAGGCAGCGCGGGTCGTTCATACGGGCCAGTGCCCACAGGGCCGCGTCGGCGACCGTCTCTCCGCCTCGTGACGTCCGGGTGGCGGTGTCGCCGAGCAGCGCGGCGACCGCGTCGGCGTGGACGGCGGCCGCGGGGCCGCAGCAGGCCAGCAGCTCGGCCGCACGGTAGCGCACCTCGGTGGCCGAATCATCGAGCCGAGCCACAACAGCCGGCAACAGTACATCGGCCGGTGAGCGCCACTGCGACAGCAGCCCGCCCGCTTGCGCCAGCGCGCCGATCCGCTGCTCTTCGTCGGGATGGTCGGCCATCAGCCCCATCGCGAAGGCGGGGGAGGCGCCTGGGAAGAGCCTCGACGTCCAGTGCTGGACTCCCCGCACCCCGCTCTCCACGGAACTGGTGTGCCGCCACAGTTCGACGCTCGGATCACGAACCGCGTCGAGCACGACCCCCAGCCGCGTCGTGGCAGTCGTGGCAGGCGTCGAGTCGCGGGCCGTGAGCGCGTGCACCGCCGCCAGACGAAGCTGTGGTTCCGCAGAGGCGAGCAAGGTGCGAAGGAGGGCGCCGACCTCGTCGGCCCGGTCACCGGCCGGCTCACGCCGGACCGCCAGACCCAGTGCGAGGACCAGATCGAGGCGGGTCACCAGTTCGCGCTCCGCCCGCCAGCACCGCAGGAGCGCGGGCAGAGTGAGAGCACCGGGGCCGGCACAGCCACCGACCACGTCGGCTGCGGCCCGCCGTATCTCTGGTTCGGGATCGGCCAGCAGGACAAGCACCTCGGGCAGCAGCCGCTCCCAGGTCGGCGACCAGCCGGGATGCAATTCGAACGCGGCGTCCTGGGCCGCCGACTGATCCGGCCCCGCACATCGCTGCAGCAGGCCTGGCACGTCCTCGGCGGAGCCGTAGTTGTGCTCCAGCCCCGCCCAGTCGATCGCTTCCAGCCCCTCCCACATGCGCGTGACCCTACCGCCCGGCACAGACGCTCCTACCCGGGAAGCACGCAGAACTGCTACTCCTGAGCAAAACCGATCCGTACGCTGAACTTACGGTGTAGGTACGCAGTTCGTACGCTACGCCGGGTAGGGTGTCGGTCAGGAGGTGCTCCATGTCCGACTTGTTCGACGCGGTCGACGCGCTGGTCGCGTCCCGCGCTCCGCTGCCACCGGCGGAGGAGCGTAAACGGCTGCGTACCGCGCACGGCCTGACGTTGGATCAAGTGGCCGCCGCGCTGAAAGTGCGCAGGGCGACCGTGTCGGGCTGGGAGTCGGCCAAGAAGCCGACCGAGCCGCGAGGCCCGGAGCGTGAGGCGTACGCGCGACTGCTCAAGCAGCTCGCGGAGCTCTACCCCGCGCCCAGTGCGAAGGAAGAACAGGCCGGCCCGGTCCCAGCGCCTGCCGTGGCCACCGGCGACCCCGCCCCCGCGGACGCCCGGACCTCGTTCCCGGGGCCGGCGCCCGAGGGCGAGGCCCCGACGCCTGCCGGAAACACCCGGGCCGCCCCTGGCCGCCCTCCCCTTGGTGCCCCGGCGACCGCGCCGCGGCCGACGCGTACTCCCGGGCCGCCGTCGAAGTCGCGTCGTCCGGGCGCGGAGAGGGCGGCCCCAAAGGGTGGCACCGACCCGCGGTTCGAGCACGGACCCCTGGCGGTCGTCGACGTCGTGGACGGGCAGGTGTTGGCGTACTGCCCCGGCGGCCTCGTCCTGGACGTGCCCGCCAAGTCGATCCCGGCCCTGGTGGACTGGACGCTGCGCGAGGCGAGGCTGGGGCAGCCGAAGTTGTCGGGTCCTGGTAAGGACGCCGATCCACTGCTGGTACTCACCGAGGCCGCGCTGGAACGATACGGCCTCCCCACCACCCTCTCGGACGAGGAGCGGCTCGTCGGCCGGATCCCGGAGGGCCACAAGGTCATCGGGCAGCTGGCCCGCGCCGACTGGAAGCTGACGAAGCGCGGGTTCGGTCCGTGGGCGCGGATCTACCGCCCCGCCACCGGCTCGGCGCGGGCCTGCGTGCAACTGTGCGTCCCGTCGTGGAACGCCCTGGACGTCCGTCACTGGGGAAACGCCGGGCAGCTTCCGCCGGCGGAACTCGCCCGCGTGCTGGGTGTGTACGCGTCGCGGGTGATGACACCGCGCGGTTCCACGGCCGTGACCGGCCTGGAGCTGATGACCGCGCTGCACCCGCCGACCCGCGCCTCCGAGCCCGACGCCGACGGCAACCGGCACTCCGAGCACAATCCCGGCTCGTTGGGCAGGGAACCGGTGGACTGCGCGCCGTGCGAGGCTCCGGACGGGCACCCGCTCCTGGCGGATCTGCCACGGTTCCACGTGCGTGGCCCGGGCGAGAAGCTGTTCGAGGAAGCGTATGACTGGGCGCGGCCGCTCACCGACGACGAATGCATGCGCCGTAACCTCGTCGGCATCGACGTGAACATGGCCTTCGCCGCCGGCGCCAACGGCCTCATCGTCGGCCTCTCGGCGCCCACGCACGTCAAGGCGCCGGTGTTCGACCCGAAGCTGCCCGGCTCCTGGCTGGTGGACCTCTCCCACATCGACCTGTCCCGCGTGAAGACCGGCAAGGACAAGTGGGCGGACCTGGACGCCAGTCTGCTGCCCAGCCCGTTCACCCCGAAGGGCGAGCACCCCGAGGGCCCGGCCTGGTACGCGACGCCGACCGTCGCCTACGCCGTGGAGCTGGGCTACGCGGTGCGCCCGCTCGAGGCGTACGTCCGCTACGAGAACGGCCGCTATCTCGACAACTGGTACCAGCGGCTGCGTGACGCCTATCTCGGCACGATGGCCGACCTCGGCGTCGACGCCGACCTGACACCGGAGGACTTCCTCACGGCGATGGCCGACCACCGCACCCGTGACCCCGAACTGACGATCGTCGTGTCCGCGGTGAAGGCGACGGTGAAGGGCGGCCTGGGCAAACTGCGCGAGCGTCCGCGCGGGGACGGCTGGCGGCCGGGCGAGCCGTGGCGGGCCCTGTCCCGTCCGACGTGGCGGCCGGACATCCGTGCGGCGGTCATCTCCCGCACGAGGGTCAACCTGCACCGCAAGATCGTCAAGCACGCGGCGTTCACCGGCGAGTACCCGGTCGCGGTCCTCTCCGACTGCGTCGTGTACGCGGCCGACGGCGAGTCACCGCTGGACGTCCTTCCCTACCGGGACGGCAAGCCGCTTCCGGGTGGCTTCAAGCTCGGCGTCAACCCGGGTCTGGTCAAGCACGAGGGCACCCAGAGCGTCCTGTGGGGCGAGGAAGTCCGCGACCGGTTCAACGCCCCGGAGCTCAACCTCGCCCGGTACATCAAGGACGGCACCGTCACCGACGTCGACAACGGAGAGTAGGAGCGGGCGACGATGACCCTGTTCGGGGACGGCCTGGACGCCGCGGTACAGAAAGCCTTCACCCGTCCGGCGCCCAAGACCGCGGGCGCGCAGATGCGGTACCTGGTCAAGCAGCTCAAGGGCACCAGGGCCGTCGCCCAGATGCTGCGCGTCTCCCAGCGCACCGTCGAGCGGTACGTGAAGGGCCAGATCAGGAAACCGCGGCCCGACCTCGCCGCGCGCCTGGAGCGCGAGGTGAAGGCACGGTGGCAGCCACAGATCCGGGCGAAGGCCAAGAAGAAGGCGGCAACGACCGACGGCATCGTCATCGACACCCGCGCCCGGATCGGTTACAGCGCGCCGATCGGATCGACCGACGAAGACCGGATCCGGCACCTGACCGTCGCGCTGCCGCCGCAGTACGCCGCCCGCCTCTTCGACGCGCAACAGCAGGGCGCCGGCGACCGACAACTGCAGCAGATCGCCGCCGAAGCACTCAAGGAAACCTACTTCCAGGACGGCGGCCGCCGCGCCGGCGCCCTGGAAGAGGTGCGCTTCACCGACATCGAGCACATCGAGTTCGACCTGTAGCGGACGGACCCCGGGCGAGTCCGCCACCGGAGGATCCGGGCGCTGGGCGAGAGGCCAGACGTTTGCCGGCACCTCCTGCCGTCACCTCAGCGCGTAGCATGCACCTACTCGACAGTAACCTTCTCTGTTCCCGGCCGGAGGCAAGGCAGTGGCTCGTAAATTCACCGTGAGCGGCAGCATCGTCATCGACGTCTCGCCAGACGCCGCCTATCTGGCCGTGAGCCGTCCCGGCGACATGGGCCGCTGGAGCCCGGAGAATCTGGGCACGACGACCGGCTCGACGGACGGGAGCGCCGCCTTGGGCGCGACGTTCGTCGGGCGCAACAAGCGCGGCGCGTTCAAGTGGGTCACGCGGTGCACGGTCACGGCGGCAGAGCCGGGGGAGCGCTTCGCTTTCCGCGTCCACGCGATCGGGCTGAGCCGCCCGCGCCTGCCCGGCCCGATCGCCACCTGGGAGTACCGCTTCGAGCCAGCGGGTGACGGCACGCGCGTGACGGAGACGTGGACCGACGACCGGCGTGCGTGGCCCGCGTTCGCGGCGAACGCCTTCGACCGGCTCGTCACCTCGGGTAAGACGTTCGCCGAGTTCCAGGTCCGCAACATCGAGACGACCCTGCGCAACCTCAAGCGTGAGCTGGAGCAGGCCCACACCCCGTGACCGACTACCTTCAGTGGGCGATCGCCTTGACGGTGGTCAACTCCTCGCCGGTCAGTTCCGCGACGCGGTGCGCCGGCACGCCGGCCGCGAGTGCACGTGTCAGGAGCGCCTCACGGCCGTCCGCGCGGGAACGGTAGTCCAGCAACTCCTCCTCCATCCGCGCGACGCTCTCCGGCGCGACACTGTGGCGCACGCGGCTGAGTTCCTCCTCGCTCAGGGGGACGGGCAGCCGCTCGGCGTCCTCCGGGATGCCTGACGTCTCCTCGGGCGGCAGCAGGCGCAGACCGGGAGACGACGCGGTGACACCCTGGGCGTCGAGCCACGCACGGACCGCAGGAGTGTCCATGCAGGCAAGGTCTCCGACAGCCGCGGGCGGTGTGCCGAGTGTCGTGGGCGTGCCGGTCAGCAGGACGAGATAGGCATCGTCGGTCATCCTCGGTTCCTCACGGGAGAAGTTGGTGTCCTGACGGCCTCCCTATACCCGTCACCGCCCGTCTCACCTCTCTTGCACGCGCGGGCGCCGCCGTGTGCCCGGTACGCGTGGACCGATCGGGAGAGACACCGCGCGTGCACCCGCCATCAGGGGGCACGAGGGAGGCACGGACAGCAGCCCCGAGGTCCGAAATCAGGAGACATCACATGGTCATCGCAGGCATCATCGTCCTCTGCGTCGTACTGGCGGTACTCGCCTTCCTGCTGCCCCGACTGTCGCGCCATCCGCAGAACGGTGCTCAGCGCACCATGGGCGTCGGTTCCCGGGCCGGCTCGAAGGCTCCCGGCCCGCTGGGACGCTTGTTCAGCAAGCCCTTCCGCTCCAGCTCGCGCGCTCTTGGGCGCAGTGGTTCCGCAGGTCGTCGGGCCAGGGGACGTATGCCGTTCTGAGTCCGGCGCACGAGCGTGTCGGACGCCGGACCCGGCCTCCCGCACACTCGGGAACGGTGGATCCAGGCCGACCTCCATCAGCTCAGTGGCGGGCGCGGACGGCGCGTTGCGCGGGGCGTGGGCACGTCGCGGCAACGATCCTTTCGTCACTCCGCGCGCCCTGCCGATGCCCGGCACCCACGGAAATGATGTGCGGACCGCATGTGAGCCAGGCGAATCCGCACATCTGCCCTCGGCAGGTGGACAGGCAGGGGAAGGACTCCACCTTGTTGCTGCTCATCTCTCCCGACGGTGTCGACGAGGCCCTCGACTGCGCGAAGGCGGCCGAGTACCTCGACATCGTCGACGTCAAGAAGCCCGACGAGGGCTCCCTCGGAGCGAACTTCCCTTGGGTCATCAGGGAGATCCGCACGGCGGTGCCGGCGGACAAACCGGTCTCCGCCACCGTGGGGGACGTGCCGTACAAGCCCGGCACGGTGGCTCAGGCGGCGCTCGGTGCGGCCGTTTCCGGAGCCACCTACATCAAGGTCGGCCTCTACGGGTGCACGACACCCGAACAGGCCGTCGACGTCATGCGAGGGGTCGTCCGCGCGGTGAAGGACTACCGGGCGGACGCGTTCGTCGTCGCCTCCGGTTACGCCGACGCCCACCGCGTCGGCTGCGTCAACCCGCTCGCGCTGCCCGACATCGCGCGCCGTTCCGGCTGCGACGCCGCCATGCTCGACACCGCGGTCAAGGACGGTACCGGGCTCTTCGACCACCTTCCGCCCGACGTATGCGCGCGGTTCGTGCGGCGTGCCCACGACGCCGGAGTCCTCGCGGCTCTGGCGGGCAGCGTCAAGGTCGGCGACCTGGGCGAACTGGCCCGTATCGAGACGGACATCGTCGGGGTGCGCGGTGCCGTCTGCGAGGGCGGCGACCGCAACGCCGGCCGGATCCAGCCGCACCTGGTGGCGGCGTTCCGGGCGGAGATGGACCGGCATGTCCGGGAGCACGCGGCCGCCACCACGGCGAGCTGACCCTCACCGTGGTGACAGGACATTCCCTGCATTCCCCGCGAAGGCCCGGTGGCCGGGGTGGGGACCTGACCGTCGTCGATCCGGCGACGGGCGAGGCCTTCGACGAGGCTCCCGACCACCGGCCGGACGGACTGGACGCGCTCGTCGACCGGGCCCACGAGGCCTGGCGCGGCTGGCGGGCCGACCCGGCCGCCCGCAGGGCCGCGTTGCTCGCGGCGGCGGACGCCGTTGAGGCGGCGGCGGCCGATCTCGCCCCCCTGCTCACCCGTGAGCAGGGCAAACCGTTGACGGAGTCGTACGCGGAGGTGTCCCGTACCGCCGCCCGACTCCGCTACTTCGCCGAGCTGGACGCCGGGCCCCAGCCGATCACGGACGGGCGCCCCGTACGCAGCGAGCTCCGGTGGAGACCGCTCGGGCCCGTCGCCGCCATCGTTCCGTGGAACTTCCCCCTGCAGCTCGCGTCGGCGAAGTTCGCGCCGGCGCTCGCCGCGGGCAACACCATGCTGCTCAAGCCCTCCCCGTTCACGCCCCTCGCCACCCGGCTGCTGGGGTCCGTCCTCTCCAGCGCCCTGCCCGAGGGGGTACTGACGATCGTCACCGGGCGTGAGCCACTCGGCGCCCGGCTCGCATCGCACCCGGGGATCCGGCACGTCACCTTCACCGGTTCGACGGCCACGGGGCGGGCCGTCGCGGCGAGCGCGGCGGCCTCGCTCGCACGGGTCACCCTGGAGCTCGGTGGCAACGATGCCGCCATCCTGCTGGACGACGTCGATGTGGAGGCGAGCGCGGACCGGCTGTTCTGGGCGGCGTTCCGCAACTGCGGGCAGGTCTGCATGGCGGTCAAGCGCGTCTACGCCCCGGCCCGTCTCCACGCACGGGTGGTCGAGGCGCTGGCGGACCGGGCGAAGACGGCCGTCGTCGGGCCCGGCCTCGACCCCCACTCGCAGCTCGGACCGGTCAACAACGCCCCTCAACTGGCCCGCGTCGAGAGCTACACGGCCCGGGCCCTGGCCGACGGCGCCCGTGCCGCCGCCGGTGGGCACCGCTTGGACCGGCCAGGGTACTTCTTCGCCCCGACGATCCTCGCCGACGTACCGGCCGACAGCCCGGTCGTGACGCAGGAGCAGTTCGGCCCCGTCCTGCCGGTGCTCCCGTACGACACCCTCGACGAGGCCGTCGAGGCGGCCAACGGCACCGGTTTCGGGCTGGGCGGCTCGGTGTGGGGGAGCGACCTCGACCGGGCCGCGGCGGTGGCCGACCGCCTGGAGTGCGGAACCGCGTGGATCAACCACCACGCCGAACTGTCCCTCGCACAGCCCTTCGCCGGTGTCGGGCAGAGCGGTGTCGGCGTCGCGGGCGGACCGTGGGGTCTCTACGGAAACCTCAGCCCGTTCGTCGTGCATCAGCCCGAGGAGGCTTCCCGAGGAGGCATGGAGTGAAGTTCGGTGCGGCGGTACTGCGCTCGTACGAGGACCCGTTCACCGTCGAGGAGGTGATGCTGAAGGAGGGGCCGGCCGAGGGCGAGATCCTGGTCCGGATCGCGGGCTGCGGGATGTGCCGGACCGACCTCGCGGTCCGTGGTTCGGCGGGCCGCTCACCGCTCCCGGCCGTGCTCGGTCACGAGGGGTCCGGAATCGTCGTGGAGACGGGCGGCGCCCGCACTGGTCTGAACGTCGGCGACCACGTCGTACTGAGCTTCGACTCCTGCGGCCACTGCCCCAACTGCATGGGCGCGGCCCCGGCCTACTGCGACTCCTTCGCCTCGCTGAACCTTTTCGGCGGGCGCAAGGAGAAGGCCGGCCGGTTCACCGACGCCGACGGCACGGAGATGGCTCCTCGGTGGTTCGGCCAGTCCTCCTTCGCCGAGTACGCGATGGTCCCTGCCCGCAATGCCGTCCGGGTCGATCCCGCCCTGCCCCTCGAACTGCTCGGACCTCTGGGCTGCGGCTTCCTCACCGGCGCCGGAGCGGTCTTCAACTCCTTCGGCGTCGGGCCGGGTGACACTCTCGCGGTCTTCGGCGCGGGAGCGGTGGGCCTGGCCGCGGTGATGGCGGCGCACGCCGCCGGCGCGGTGACCGTGGCCGTCGACCGGCACCCCGAACGGCTGGCGCTGGCCGAGCGGTTCCACGCCCTTCCGCTGCACGCCGCGTCGGCCGGTCTTCCCGACCGTATCCAGCGGCTGACTGGCGGGGGAGCGCGGTACGCGCTGGACACCACGGGCTCCGTGAAAGTGATCAACGATGCGCTCCGGTCGCTGCGTCCGAACGGCCACCTCGGCCTGGTGGCACGGCTCCACACCGCGCTGCCGCTGGAGCCGGGAACACTGGACCGCGGGCGCAGGATCTCCCACATCTGCGAGGGTGACGCGGTCCCCGGACTGCTGATCCCGCGGTTGACCGCCCTCTGGCAGGCCGAACGGTTTCCCTTCGACCGACTGATCCGCACCTATCCGCTCGCCGGTATCAACGAGGCCGAACACGACTGTGAGACGGGCCGCGTCGTCAAACCCGTCCTGATCCCGGAAGGGCGGGAACGGTGAACCAGACCTCGCACAACGCGTCCGAACCGAGCTGCCGTCCCCTTCGGACGCCGGCCTCCACTCGTACCACTCGCACCAGGGGAGAACGCATGGCCGATACGGCACATCGCAGCACCGGCGCGGAGAGCATGGACGGCAGCGACGGCAGCGACGGCAGGGACGGCGTGGAGGGAGGGGTCGGCCTCACCGCCCTCCTGGTCGCCGCGGCACGGGCGATCGAGACCCACCGCCCCGACAGCCTCGCCCAGGACGTCTACGCGGAGCACTTCGTGCTCTCCGCCCCGGCGTCCGCACACTGGCCGGTCCGCCTGCACCAGGCTCCGGACGGGGACGCGAGCCCGCTGTGGGGACGCTTCGCCCGCTATTTCGGGCTGCGGACCCGCGTGCTCGACGACTTCGTCCTCCGGTCGGTCCGGGCCGGCGGCGCCCGCCAGGTGGTCCTGCTCGGGGCGGGGCTGGACACACGGGCCTTCCGGCTCGACTGGCCACCCGACTGTGTGATCTTCGAGATCGACAGGGACGGTGTCCTCGCGTTCAAGCACAAGGTGCTGGGCGCACTGTCGGCGGCACCGGTGACGACGCGTGTACCGGTCGCGGTCGATCTGCGCGCCGACTGGGTCGGCGCGCTGACGGCAGCCGGCTTCGACCCGGTGGCGCCCACCGTGTGGCTGGCCGAGGGCCTGCTGTTCTACCTGCCCAATGCGGCGGAGACCTACCTGATCAGCACGGTGGACCGGCTGAGTGCGGCGGGCAGCGCGCTGGCGTTCGAGGTCAAGCTGGAGAAGGACTTGATGGAGTACCGCGACAGCCCGCTGTACAGATCGACGCACCAGCAACTCGGCATCGACCTGCTCACGCTGTTCAGCAGAGAGCCGAGGCCCGACTCCGCGGCCCATCTGGCGAACAGCGGCTGGTCCACGTCGGTCCGCACCCCCTTCGACTTCACTCACCGGCACGGCCGCGGCCCGCTGCCCGAGGAGAACGACGCCCTCGCGGGCAACCGGTGGGTCTTCGCGGACAAGCCGCGGTCGGCGCGCTAGCGGCGCCCGGCTCGCGCGGGCCGAAGCCGCGCCCGACGCGTTGCCGGAGCGTCCCGACCCGCGTGGCGGCGTGTGCGTCGGCGACGTACGGGTGAGCATATGGCGACCGCTTTCCCCTCCCGCACCGAGGCCATGCGATGCCCGACCACGCCCAGCACTTCCAGCCCGAGGGAACCGTACCGACGGGAGGTCTCGCACCCCACCTGGCGGAGCGGTTGCTGTTCAGGGGCATCTACGGCCTGGTGCTGGCCAGCGCCATGGTGGCCGCGCTGGATGTACCGGGCGAGGAGGCCGACCCCGGTCCGGACGCGCTGTGGGTGCTCCTCACCGCGCTGGCATCGGGTGCCGCCCACGGGTACGCGCATGTCATCGCCCGGCGTGCGTCCGGCGAGGGGACGGCCAGGCCCAGCAGACTGCGGGCGGTGCTCGCCGAATGGCCGTTGCCGGCTGCCGTGCTGCCCACCGTGCTGCTTCTGCTCGGCGCCGTCGCGAAGTGGTGGACGGAGGACACGGCGGTCGAGGCGGCTCTGCTGCTCAACACCGTCGGCCTGTTCGGTCTGGGAGTCTCGGCAGCCCGCACGGCGGGGCTCGGCTGGCTGTCCTCCTGCCGCGCAGGGGCCGTGGACATGTTGATCGGGCTCGTGGTCATCGCCGCGGACGCCCTGATCGAGTGAGTCCGGCCGCTCGCCGAAGGCCGGGTGCGGGCTCGGTGCCTCGCGCGGGGCTGTTGCGCCGGGTGCCGCGGTCAGGTGCGCGCCGTCAGATTGCGCCGCAGACTGCCGGGGGCCCGTAGCGCCTTCTCGATGCTCTCGAGCGACCTGTTGCGGGTCTCGGGAACCTTGAACACCACGAAGATCACGCACAGCACGTTCATCGCGGCGTAAATGAAGAACGTTCCCGACCGCCCGACGGCGTTGATCGTGCTCAGCGCGGTCACCGCGATCAGCAGGTCGAACCCCCAGACCGTGAGGGTGGCCAGACTCGTCGCGGGGCCGCGCACGCTCAGCGGAAGGATCTCGGGGGCGATGAGCCAGACGACCGACTGCATGCCGATGCCGTTGAAGAGGATGTAGGCGAACAGAGCGGCGATCACGGTCCAGCGCTGGGCGGGGGAGTCGTCCATCAGGAAGGCGGCTCCGAGTACCGTCATCGCCAGCCCCGACAGCGGTACGAAGCAGAGCATCGTGCGGCGCCGACCGAGCGCGTCCACCGCGATCGCGCCGGTGACACCCGCGACGACGAGCATCGTGCCGATGCCGATGCCGGTGAGCAGCGCGATCGAGTCGCCGAACCCGGCGTCCGACAGCATCGTCGGGGCGTAGTAGACGACGGCGTTGATCCCGGTCAGCTGGGAGAAGGCGGCCACGCCCAGGGCGACGACCAGGGCCGGCCGGACCCAGGGCCGGGTGAGCGCACGACGGTCGGCGCGGGGAGAGGCGACGGAGACCTCGCGGATACTGCTGATCTCGGCCGCGACATCCGCGTCGCGGGGGCGAAGGCGTCGCAGTACGGCCCTCGCCACGTCCTCGTGCCCGTGCTCGACGAGCCATCGAGGGCTCTCCGGCAGTCTGAGCATGCCGACCGCCAGTACCACCGCCGGGATGACGGCGAGCCCGAACATGATCCGCCACCCACCGCTGCCTGCGAACAGCCAACCGCAGAGGTAGGCGATCAACTGCCCGATGGCCACCGTCAGTTGGAAGAGGACCATGAGGCGGCCGCGGATGGCCGCGGGGGCCAGCTCGGCGATGTAGACGGGAACCATGTTGGACGCACCGCCCACGGCCAGGCCGAGCACGAACCGAGCGGCGATCAGGGTCCCGGTTCCCGGCGCCAGGGCGGCACCCAGTGCGCCCGCGCCGAAGACCGCCGCCACCCAGAGGATCACCCGGCGCCGTCCGAAGCGTCCGGCGAGACGACCGGAGCACAGGGCGCCGACCATAGCACCGACCAGGATCACGCTGACCACGATCTCCTGCCCCCGCGAGGACAGCCCCAGGTCCTCGCGGAGATAGAGCAGGGCGCCCGAGATGATGCCCGTGTCGTAACCGAAGAGCAGGCCGCCCAGAGCGGACACCGCCGCGACCGCGTAGACCTGGGTCGGCTGCCGGCCGGACGCCCCGGTGCGGGTGGTCGCGGGGGTGGCCGTGACGGTCTCAGGCATCGCCCATGACCAGACCCTCGATGGTGTGCTTCTGCGTCACCGGCGTCAGCTCGTCCACGATCGGGCAGTCCAGGTGGCGCCGCACCCGGTCCGGCAGCGCCGCCCAGTAGGCCCGGGTGACCGCCGTGTCGTGCCGGTCGCCGTTCGTCGCCTCCGGCCCGTCCACGCCCAGGACCAGCACGGGCCTGGGCTTCGCGGAGTGATTGGTGGTGCCCCGATGAACGGTCAGGGCCGTCCGCGCCGAGATGTCACCGCGCTGCGGGTACTTGCGCACCGCCCGCTCCGCATAGCGGCCGTAGTGCGATCGGGGCGGGAACATGCCGTGCTCGAACTCATCGCTGTCGTCCCACTGAGTGCCGGGAGCGATCTCGAAGGGGCCCATGTCCTCCTCGGTGTCGACGGTGGTCACGTTGAAGGCCAGGGAGGTGAGGCGCCGTTCGCGGCGGGTCTCCTCGGGCATGGGGAAGTCGCGGTGCCAGGGCTGGTTCACGGCGCCCTCCAACGGGACGTCGAAGCCGAGCTCCACGATGCGGTAGTCCGGCCCGAGCGTCGCGGTGCACAGGGAACGCACCCAGGGATGGTCGACGAGGTCCACGAAGCCCCTGATCTGCTCGGGGTGGATCTCGACGTAGTAGCGGTTCGGCCCGCGACCGACCGCGCCGCCGGGGCGGGAGCGGGCCTCCTCGAACGCCTTGTCGACATCCTCGCCGAGCTGGTCGGCCCACTGCGGAGTGAACGCGCCCTTACGCGCGGTGATGCCGTCCGTGTACAGGGATTTCACGTTTTCGGACACGTCGACGTCCAGGTCGACGACGTCGATGCCGGGGAAGACGGGCACGTTCATGGTGCGCCTCCTTGCGCTGGGTGGAGTGCGGAGTGCGGAGTGCGACCATGTTGCGACGTTGAATGCGACGTTGCAATAGCTTGTTGGAAGATTCTGGTGACCGTTACCGTGACATGCGAGGATGTCGGCTGTGAGTAGTCGTCTGAAGGATGTCGCGGCCCTGGCGGGGGTCTCCACCCGCACCGTGTCCAACGTCGTGAGCGGCTCGGCTTCGGTGGCGGAGGAAACACGGGTCCGAGTCCAGGCCGCCCTGGACGAACTGGGCTACCGGCCGAACGTCGCCGCCCGCAATCTGCGAGCCGGACGCACCGGCCTGATCGGCCTGGCCATCCCGGAGCTCTACTCGCCGTACTTCGGCGAACTCGCCAGCCTCATCGTCCATGCCGCCCAGGACCGCTCGTGGACCGTCGTCATCGACCAGACGTTCGGGGACCCGGAGGCGGAGCAGCGGCTCCTGGACGGGGCCGGCGGCCGACTGGTCGACGGCCTGATCATCAGCCCCTGGGCCCTCGGACCGGAGGAACTGACCGACCGGTCCCGTGACGTGCCCGTCGTCCTCCTGGGCGAGCGGCAGCCGCACGGGCTGGCCGATCGTGTCGCCGTCGACAACGTTCTCGCGGCCGACGAGGCCACGACCCACCTTCTTGAGTCGGGCCGCAGGCACATCGCGGCGATCGGTCCGCAGCCGCATCTGCGGAACGAGACGGCCCGGCAGCGCCTGGAGGGATACCGCAGGGCCCTCCAGCGCGCCGGGATGAATCCCGACCCCGCCCTGGAGCAGCCCGTGACGACCCTGCACCGCAAGGACGGAGCGGAAGCGATGACCGCACTGCTGGACGCCGCGGCCCGGTCGGACGACGCGGCGGCCCGGCCGGACGCGGTCTTCGCGTTCACAGACGAACTCGCCCTGGGCGCACTGCACGTCGCTCACGCGCGTGGTCTGAGCGTCCCGGGGGAGCTGGCCGTCGTGGGCTTCGACGGCATCGAGGACGGGCGGTACGCCAACCCGCCGCTGACGACCGTGGCGCCTGACAAGCGACAGATCGCCGAGCGGGCCCTGCAGTGCCTCGCCGATCGCATATACAGCCCGGCCTCCAATGTGGCGCCCCTCGACATCGTGATCCCGCACCACCTCGAAGTACGCGCGAGCAGCGGCCGTCGCACCGGCTGACGACCTCGCCCCACACCGTCTCGGCCGCCCGGTCTTGCGGTCGGGCCACCGGGCCGTGGCTGCCCGCACCGCTGACGGCTCACTCGTGCCATTCCTTGCGCGCGAACGCGGCCGGCCCGGTCACCAGGGTGTTGGGGGGAACGTCCTTCGCGACGACGGCTCCGGCGCCGACCACGGCACCGCGTCCGATCGTGACGCCGGGGAGGACCGTCACCGCCGCGCCGAGCCATGCGTTGGCTTCGATCGTGACGGGTGACCGGGTGATGAATTCGCTTCGATCGCTCGCCGAGAGGGGGTGGTCGGAGGAGATGAGATTGGTCTTCGGACCGATCAGAACGCCGTTGCCCAGGTGGATGCCGCCCTGGTCCAGGAAGGTGCAGCCCTGATTGACGAAGACGTGCTCGCCGAAGTCGATCCCGAGCCCGTGGTCGGTGTAGAAGGGCGGGTAGACGGTGACGGAGTCGGGGACCTGCTTGCCGACGATCTCGGACAACAGGGTCGCGCGGGAGGCCTTGTCGTCGAAGGGCAGGACGTTGAACCGTGAGGTGAGCGTGGTGACATGCTCGATCCGCTCGGCCACCCGCGCGAACTCGGCAGTGCGAACGTGGAGACGGTCTTGATCAGGCATGAGGATTCCTCACGACGGGACGCTCGGGCCGTAGTCATGAAAGCGACCGGAGCACGCCGGAATCAAACAACCAACGGGACGGTCGGGATCAACGCCTGGTTGTCCGCGCAGGTGTCCTGCATGGGTGTCATGGCCGCGGTGATGTCCAGACCCACCCCGCTTCATGCGCGGATGAGAGGAGAGTCCCCCCGTTCGTGTGCACACTGCCGCTCTTCCCTGCCGGAGTGGTCGCGCTTCCTGGAGAGTGAGTCAGCCGCCGGGTCAGGGTCCCGGCGAGCAACTCGCCGAAGACGTTCCATCAGGAAAGGCAGGGGTGCACCATGACGCCCACCACCGAGGCGACCGACCGTATCGAGCTGGTCTTCTCCCTCTTCGATGCCGACGGGAACGGATACCTGGAGGCCTCCGACTTCGACTTGATGAGCGATCGCGTCGTGGCCGCGGTACCGGATGCCCAGGAGGCAACCGCGAACCGGCTCGCCGGTGCCTTCCGCCGTTACGGGGAAACGCTGCTGAACGAGTTGGACGCGAATGGCGACGGCCGTGTCAGCCCGGAGGAGTTCACCTCCGTCGTCCTCAATCCGCAACGGTTCGACGCCACCGTGGACGAGTTCGCGGAAGCGCTCGCCGCGATGGGCGATCCGGACGGCGACGGCTTCGTCGCCCGCGCCGAGTTCGTCTCGCTCATGATCGCGATCGGGTTCCAACGGCCCAACATCGAGGCGCTCTTCCAGGCCTTCGGCCCGGACGGGGAGGACCGCATCCGGGTGTCCACCTGGGCGGACGGGATCAGGGACTACTACCGCCCGGAGAAGTCCGGTATCCCTGGCGACCACCTGGTCCCGGCCGAGACCCGGTAGCGCCGAGAGGGCCGTCCAGGAGGCCTCCGCGCCCGTGCGCACTCCCCGCCCGTGAGCTGCCACTGAGGCATGCGTGGGCGCCTCTTCGACCGTCAGGCCCAGTCGCCGTTGATCCACGCCAGGAGGCGGGCGCGCTTCTTGTAGGAGCAAGGAGTGTAAGTCGCACCGGACGTGACGTGCGCTTCGAGCGCTCCCTGCAGGTCGTGTCCGTAGGCGCTGGGACCGTACTCGCCGTCGCGGTAGCCGTCCAAGTCGTCTGCCCAGTCGAGGAGTCCGAAGTCGAGGTCGAGGCTCGCGAGGTACCGGCCGGGGTCGGCCGGCTCCACGGATGTGGGACGACCGTCCGCCCCGGCGGCTGCCCCGTCCTCCAGGCAGCCGTCGGAGCGTACGGGCTGGCCCAGCCACCACCCGGCCAGGAACACGGCGTACAGAGTGGTGGCGGCGCCGAGACGGCGCAGGGTTATCCAGGCAGGCATCCGGGGAGTGTCCCACGACACGAGGTCGTCGCCCGCGTCGGCGGACACGCCGGGCCACGCCACCTCATTACCACCAGTGGCCCTCGAACCACCCTTGAAGACGGGGGCGTTCGCTCATGTCGTTGGCGCAGGCGACGGCGTAGGACCTGACCGTCACGGACAGCCTGTCGTCGGCGACCCTGGGCAGGTCGTGGAACGGCTCCGGGGTCGGGTCGCGCGGGAGGAGGGTCTCCGAGTCGTACCGTGGCGGGTACGCCGTCCGCGTCGGAGTGGGCGTGGAGGACGGTTCGGTTTCGTACTCCTCGGTGATCCGGTCGAGGGCGGCTTGGTCGACGCGGCATTCGGGGGTCACAGGCTGCCCCAGGTACCAGCCCGAAACGAAGACGCCGTAGATCGCGGCGGCGGCCCCCAGGCGGCGAGGGGTGACCCAGCGCGGGGTGTTCACCGGCGGCCCCCTTCCAGAACGCGGGCGGCGTCCCGGAGCGCCTCGAGCACGGCGCGGAGGCTGACCCGTCGTATGCCGAGAGGTGTTGTGCGCATGCCGATGGACCCTACCCGCATGTGGACCCTCTCCCGGCCCCGCCTCAACCCAACACCGGTGCGCGGCACCGCGAGTGCGGCAGTACCTGGGAGTCAGGGCGCGCGCCACACGTTGTCGTAAGCATCCTGTTCGATCCGGCGTCGCTGACGTTCGGCCTCGAGCTCCATCAGCGCGTCGCTCACCACGGCGAGAATGAGCCCGACGTCGTCCGCCTGATCGGCCGTGGTCATGTCGGTGGGTTCGGTGGGTTCGGTGGGTTCGGTGGGTTCTGGCGGCGCGGCTTGACCGATTCCGAGAGTGCCGGCGAAGGCGGCCAGAACGGAGTCGTCCGGTACCTGACGGTCTGTGGCTTCGTGGCGTGGCCGGACGGGGGGCTCCTGGGAGCGGGTGAGACCGAAGTGGCGTAGGAATCGGGGCAGGAGACCACCGCGGGCGTCGCCTGCTGTCCGCGCGGCGAGGTCATCGGCGTAGGAGCCGGCCAGCCCGCGGCCCCGCCGCCAGAGCCATTGCTCCACCGTCTCGTACGGCGGCTCTGTGACGAGTTGGGCGGAGGCCTGCGCCGTGAGGGCGTTCGTGCCGTCGGCGTGATCGTCGAGGGGGACGATGCGGTCGCCGTCCAGGCGCAGGGCGTGCGCGTCGCGGAGATCGACGAGTTCGGCGCCCGCGAGGGCCAAGGAGACGTCGCCTTGCGTGATCGGTCGGCCGGACGGCACTTCCAGGGTGATGACGAACAGATCCCGAGCAGTGTTCATGCTCGCCATTGTGCTGCTGGAACCGGGCGGCCGTGCCCCGCCACGACTCACCGGTCAGCAGATGCGCCGCCACGGCCACAACGGTCTGCCCGAGCGCTGACCGGACGTTATACGGCTGATCTTCGGGTACTCGCTTCGGCGTGCCGGGGCCGCGGGCCGGTCATCGGCGTTGGCAGCGACGAATTCAGTGGAGAGGAAGGTTGCCAGATGAGCACGGTCAAGGAAACGGTGGAAGTCGACGTTCCTGTGCACACCGCCTACAACCAGTGGACCCAGTTCGAGAAGTTCCCGCAGTTCATGGAGGGAGTGGAGGAAGTCAGGCAACTCGATGAGCGCCGCAACCGCTGGACCACCAACGTCAGCGGAGTGAAGCGCGAGTTCGACACCGAGATCGTCGACCAACTCCCCGACGAGCGCATCACGTGGCGTACCACCACGGGTGACACCAGTCAGAAGGGCATGGTCCGCTTCCAGCGCCTGGACGACACGCACACTCGGGTCGAGCTCGTCATGGACGTCGAGCCCACCGGCATCGCGGAGAAGACCGGTGACATGCTGGGCGTGATCGACCGGCGGGTGAAGGGCGACATGCAGCGTTTCAAGGAGTACATCGAGGGACGCGGCGGCGAGTCCGGTGCCTGGCGCGGGCGCATCAGGCCGGGTGAGTGACCCCTGTCCTGACCCTGACGCCCTGCCCCCTGAAGCGCAGCGTCGTCGGCGCCGGTGCCCGCTTGGAGCCGCCGACGCCGACGCTGTGCGTGTCACGACCACAGCGCTCACCTGCTCCCGTATGCATCACCCGCCAGTCCCAGTGCGTCGGCAGCCGCTGCACGGGGATGCTGCGGCGGTACCGGGTGGTGGTGGCGACGCGGTGGCAGCCGGCGGTGTGATGATCGCTACGGCCAGGCGCGGTCAGAAGTGCTCCGCCGAAGCCGACGTGGGCTCGCTGGGCATGTTCGTGGGCACCCTGGGCGAGGTGTTCGTCCGGCAGGCACGCAGGACCCGTCAATGAGCGGAGAAGGCGAGGCCCTCGCTGCCGTCCGTGTGCCCTCGATGCCCTCGACCTCCGCTCTGGCCCTCCAGGTGGCCTCGGGACATGGTCCGACAGCTGAGCGCGCCCTCGCGGGCGAGCCTGGACGACGTGCCCGTTCCCTCCGCCGACCGGTTTCAGGGCCCTGAAAGCATCGTGAAACAGCGCTGAATGCGCCCTGCCGCAACCTCTGCGGCATGACGACAACGACATCGCACCTGCCCGCCATCGCGGCCAAGGGGTTGCGCAAGGCGTACGGGGACAAGACGGTCCTCGACGGCATCGACCTGACGGTGCCGGCCGGCACCGTCTTCTCACTGCTCGGGCCGAACGGCGCAGGCAAGACCACCGCCGTCAAGATCCTCTCCACCCTCGTCACCGCCGACGCCGGCGACCTGCACGTCGGCGGCCACGACCTGGCCACCGACCCGCAGGCCGTGCGGGCCGCGATCGGCGTCACCGGGCAGTTCTCCGCCGTCGACGGCCTGATCACCGGCGAGGAGAACATGCACCTCATGGCGGACCTTCATCACCTCTCCCGCACTGCGGGCCGCCACACCGCCGCCGAACTCCTCGAGCGCTTCGACCTGGTGGAGGCCGCCAAGAAGCCCGTCTCCACCTACTCCGGCGGCATGAAACGCCGCCTCGACCTCGCCATGACCCTGGTCGGCAACCCTCGGATCATCTTCCTCGACGAACCCACCACCGGCCTCGACCCGCGCAGCCGCCACAACATGTGGGGGATCATCCGCGAGCTCGTCTCCGACGGCGTCACCGTCTTCCTCACCACTCAGTACCTGGAGGAGGCCGACGAACTCGCCGACCGCATCGCGGTGCTGAGCAACGGCAAGATCGCCGCCGCGGGGAGTGCGGACGAGCTGAAGCGGCTCATCCCGGGCGGGCACGTGCGGCTGCGGTTCTCCGACCCGGCCGCGTACCGGTCCGCCGCCGTCGCCCTGCGCGAGGCGACCAGGGACGACGAATCCCTGGCGCTGCAGATCCCCAGTGACGGCAGCCAGCGCGAGCTGCGCTCGATCCTCGACTGGCTGGACTCGGCCGGCGTCGAGGCGGACGAGCTGACGGTGCACACCCCCGACCTCGACGACGTGTTCTTCGCCCTGACCGGCAGCGACGCCCACGTCCCCGGCCGGCCCAGCCGGCCCAAGGAGACCGTCTGATGAGCGCCTTCTCCCTCGCCGTCCGCGACTCGAACACCATGCTGCGCCGCAACCTGCTGCACGTCCGGCGCTACCCGTCCATGACCCTGAACCTGCTGCTCACGCCGATCATGCTGCTGCTGCTCTTCGTCTACGTCTTCGGAGGCGTGATGAGCGCGGGCATCGGTGGCGGGGGCGCCGACCGCTCCGACTACATCGCCTATCTCGTCCCGGGGCTCCTGATGATGACCGTCGGCAGTACCGTGATCGGGGCCGCGATCTCCGTCTCCATGGACATGACCGAGGGCCTGATCGCCCGCTTCCGCACGATGGCGGTCTACCGCGGGTCTCTGCTCGTCGGGCACGTCGTCGGCAGCGTGCTGCAAGTGCTCGCCAGCCTGGTCCTCGTCGGTGCCATCGCCGTGGCCATCGGCTTCAGGTCCACCGACGCCACAGCCCTGGAGTGGCTGGCGGCGTTCGGGCTGATCGCGCTGTTCACCCTGGCGCTCACCTGGATCGCGGTCGGGATGGGCATGGCCAGCCCGAACCCCGAGGCGGCCAGCAACATGGCGTACCCGCTGATCCTCCTCCCGCTCATCTCAAGCGCCTTCGTCCCCATCGACGCGATCCCGGGCTGGTTCCAGCCGATCGCCGAGTACCAACCGTTCACGCCGGCCATCGAGACCCTGCGCGGCCTGCTGCTCGGCACCGAGATCGGCAACAACGGGTGGATCGCGATCGCCTGGTGCGTCGGCCTCACCGCGCTCGGCTACCGCTGGTCGACGGCGTTGTTCAACCGCGATTCGAAGTAACCGCCATGACAGCGCGGGCCGCCTCCCGCAGCTCGTCCCGCTCCAGAGCGGCGTACTCCGACACCGCGTCGGCGTACGCCGCCCTGTCAGCGTCCTCTGCCGCCTTCCGGGCGCGGGCCGCCGACATCGTCGGACAGAACTCACGCAGCACCCGAAGCCGTTCGGCCAACGCGATGATCCGTACGGCGGAGGCGTCGCCGGACGCGAGCCCCGCCATGCCCAGCGCATGCAGCACCGTCCCCGCCACAGGGAGTTCCATGGGCGAGCCGGGCGGACCGGAGAGCAGGGCCCGCAGCCCCTTCCGCAGCCGGTCGAGCGGCTCCGCGACCAGCTCGAGCCGTCCCGCGTGCGCGTGCGCCGTCACCGCCGCCGACTGGATCTGCAGCACCCAACGGTCGAGGAAGGGGTCGCCGCTGTACATCGGGCCGGCCTTGGCCATCCCCTCCGCGGCGCTGCGCCACAAGCCGAGCCCGACCTCCGTCAGTCCGCGGGTGAGCGCGATCTCCGCGCGTCCGCCGAGGCCGGGGCTGTGGAGGTCGTCCTGCTGCGAGGTGCTGTAGCCCTCCGCCCGCCGCAGCCAGTACTCGGCCTCGTCGGGGTCGCCGCGCTGCAGGCAGGCGAGGACGAGGCTCCCGCGGACGCCGATGGAGTCGTGCTCGTCACCGAGTCGCAGCAGCGCCTCGAGCGTCGACTTGAGGTGCCCGTACGCGGCCTCGCCCAGCTCCATCTGCAAGCACAGCTCGCTCAGCCGGGCGTGGCCCATGACCTGCAGGAACGGGTTGTCGACCGGCGCGGGCGCGTCGATGATCCGGCGTGCCGAGGCGAGCGCGCGGTCGGTGTCGTGCTCGTGCTCCCAGACGTAGGTGGCGACGCACTCGGCGACGCCGGCGAGCAGCGACTGCTCGCTGTCGCAGAGCTTCCGCAGCACTTCGTAGTCGGGAGGCAGCATCTCCGGCACCGCGCTCAGCACCACCGCGATGGCGCGCAGCAGCGTGTCCGGCGGAGCCGGGGGCAGCCGCCGGAGGGTGACGAGCTGGCGTACGGCGTGCGGGCCGTAGCCCATGAACAGGCTCCCCGTGCACATCACCGCGGCGGCGCGGGCGACTTCGACGTATTCGGGCTCGGGGTAGTAGTGCGACAGCGGGGGGCCGGTGTCCGCGGCGAGGGTGGTGAGGCGGGGGTAGCTGGAGCCGATGGACCACAGGGCGGCGAGGACGGCGGTGAGTGCGGCGGTGGTGGGGCCGTCCGACCGGGCCAGGGCGTGTCGCAGGGCCAGGACGAGGTTGTCCTGCTCGGCCCTGATCCGCTCCCAGGCGACCCGCGGTTCCGAGCCGAAGAACCAGTCGTGGTAGGTGACCCCGAAGTCCCGCGCCCAGGCGAGGAACCGGCCGACGGCCTCCTCTTCCTCGCCCGCCTCCGCGCGCCGGACCGCGCTGAACTCCCGTACGGTCTCCAGCATCCCGAACCGCACGCCGGCCGGGGTGTCGGCGACGGTGAGCAGCGACTGATCGGCCAACTGCTCCAGAAGGAACAGCGCGTCCTCGCCGAGCACTTGCTCCGCCGCCTCACCGGTGAAGCCGCCGGGAAAGACGGACAGTGTGCGCAGCGCGGCCCTGGCGTCCTCGTCGAGCAGGTTCCAGCTCCAGTCCACGACCGCGTGCAGCGTGCGGTGGCGCTCCGGCACGTCCCGCATTCCGCCGCGCAGCAGCGCGAACCGGTCGCCGAGGCGGCGGGCGATCTCCGGCACCGAGAGCACCCGCACCCGCGCCGCGGCCAGCTCCACGGCGAGCGGCAGTCCGTCGAGGTGGCGGCACAGCTCGGCCACCGCGTCCGGCGGCAGCTCCACGCCGGGCCGGGCGGCCCGGGCCCGCTGTGTGAACAGCTCGACGGAGGTGTGGAGAGCGAGCTCCGGCAGCGCGTACACCGCCTCCGACGTCAGGCCGAGCGAGGCCCGGCTGGTGGCGAGCACCCGCAGGTCCTTCGAGGACGAGACCAGGGCCCGCACGAGGTCGGCGGCGCCCCGGACGACCTGCTCGCAGTTGTCCAGCACCAGCAGTGCGGGCCCGGAGCCGAGCACACCGAGGATGCCGGACACCGGGTCGGCCCCGGCGTAGCCGCTCACGGCGCCGGGCCGTCCCTCGCCCGCGCCGAGCGCGGAGGCCACCTCCGCGGCCACGTCCGCGTCCGCGGTGACGCCGGCGAGCGGCACGAAATACACCACGCGCTGCTCGGCCCGGCGGCTGACGGTGTGCGCGAGCCGGGTCTTGCCGAGTCCGCCGGGACCGACGACGGTGACGGCGCGGGAGGCGCGCAGCAGCCGCTGCACCGCCGCCATGTCCTCGTCCCGGCCGAGGAGCGGGTTCGGCTCGTGCGGCACACCGTGCCGGACCACGACCGCCTCGCCGCGCAGGAGCTCCCGCTGGACGGCCTTGAGCCCTGCGCCCGGATCCGTGCCGAGTTCGTCGCGGAGCTCACGGCGGTACGCCTCGTACCGCGTCAGCGCGGCGGACGGGCCCGCCGTCGCCGCCTGGCCGCGCAGCAACTCGGCGAGCACCTCCTCGTCGCGCGGATACTCCGCGGCGGCCACGGCCAGCGGCCCGGCCGCCTCCGCGTGCCGTCCGAGGCGGGCGAGCGCGAGCGCCTGCGCGCGTACGAGCGTGCCGCGGACGGGGGCGCGCTCGATGCGTAGCGCGGCCACGGGGTCGTCGGTGTCGCCGGCCCGGTCAGGGGTGCCCTCCCACAGCGCGAGCCCGGCCTCGGCCGCGGCCAGCGCCCCCGCGTGGTCCCCGGCCCTGGCCCGGGCCGCGCTCGCGGCGGCGTGCAGCAACAGGGCGGAGCTGTCGACCTGGTCCTCGGCGAGGACGAGCCGGTATCCGGTCGGCGTGCTGGCGAGGACATCGGCGCCCAGCTGCGCCCGCGCCCTGGACACCAGGACCTGCAGCGCCCTTCCCGGACGCTCCGGCAACTCGTCCGGCCACAGCCCCGCCACCAGCCGCTCGGTACTGCAGCCCGTGCGCACGTCGCCCGCCAGCAGCGCGAGGAGACCACGGAGCCGGGGCGCGGTGACCTCCTGTCCGCGATAGGCGACACGCGGCAGCAGGGTCAGGTCGACGGTCATCCACGCAGATTAGCCAAGGCGCGGCGGCCGTCCGAACTCCCGCTGCGCGGGCGGCCCCCGCCCGACGCCCGCACGCCGGCCGGCCGCCGCAGCCGCGCAGGCGCCCGGAGGGCGCAGACCGCCTCGGATGTCGAACGGGAGGGCGTCCGCTCGCGCCTCACGGTCGTTGAGGCCGGACTTCGTCGCCTCCCAGCCGTTGCGGATAAGAATGATCAGAGGCCCGCATTCCTGGGTCGCGAGTGACCAGGAGCGTGGTGCGACCGCGGGTGGCGTCGAGGATGTCGGCCAGCACGGCTGCGGCGGTGTCGGCGAGGACGCGCTCGGAGTAGGGAATGCCTGGTGAGCGAGTCGCCCCAGGAGCGGGTGACGTGACCGAGGGCTCGTCGGTGGGCAGGCCGTGGTGTGGGAGAGTGATATCGGCTGCGCGGTCGAGTTCAACGCCGTGGACGAAGGCTTGGAGGTAGGGCAGCTGGGGCGTGCGGACACTCGCGGTCGAACGACGAGCACGCGAGCCACTGCGTGGTGATCCTGCCGGCGGTCTTCATGCTTTGCCCTGGGAGGACGCGGCGCCGCATTCGTAGTCGTTCACCGCGTCGAAGGCGGGACGGTTGCGCTCGCCGTACACGGGATCCACGACATCACGCGCCGTGGCGCCTGACTTCAGATTGCTTGCCGAGGTATCGATCGCCTTGAGTACCGTACGGAAGTGCTTGGCCACGTCCGGCGGCGCGCTCGCCTGCATCGTCTCACCCATGTTGGCGATCAAGGCGGCCTTCCTCCGCAGTTCTTTGAAGTCCAGCGGCTCCCCTTCGATCGCCGCACCCACTTCGGCGCTGTAGGCGATGACACCGACCTGGAAGGTCGACAGATCAAGGCAGAAGGCCGAGGTTACCGTGGCGCTTGGCCGTGTGGTCGGTGTGCTGGACGAAGCGGGGGCCGATGCCGGGGGCGCGGCCTCCGGGGAAGCGGATTCCGGGGAAGCGGACTCCGGGGAACTCGAACAGCCTGCCATCGTCATCGCGGCGGCGATCGCGAGGATCCATCTGCGTGGAGCTGTCATGGGCGGAGAAAAGCCAACGGAATCCGGGAGGGGTCCGAGAGCGGAAGCTTCGTGGTTCGTGAACCAGCATTCATCGCGCATGGGCAGATACCCTTCGGCGCCGTCTGGAGACGGCATCATCATGGCGTAAACAGGAAGAGATTATCGATCGAGGGCAGGAAGGTCCTGCCCGCATATCCTCTCGGCGGTCTTCTGCGCACCGTCCCATTGCTTTTCCGTGGGCCCGAAGTCGATGACGAGGCCGGCCCGAGGCTTCTGCTCGGCGATGTGACGCGCTACCGCAGTGCTGGCGGTTGCCCACTTCGTCAGTGCCGGCCGCAGGTTCCCATCGGCGCGTGGCGCGACCAGCAGTAGATCGTCAGCGAAGTTGCGGTAGGTCTCCGCAGCATCGGCCCGCACCACGGAGTCGCTCTTCTTCTCGCCGCCGATGGCCAGGGCCATGGCAATCAACTGGTTGCGCGCTGCCATGTCCACGCTCTGGCAGACCTCGGGTGCCGCTTCAACACCGAGGGAGGCAGCTCTCGTCGCTGGAGAACTGGAGGGAGGGGAGGCGGTTGACCGCGGCGCTGCCCCCTGTCCGCGTCCGTCGGAGGACTGGTGGGAGCAACCGGTCAGGGCGAGCGCCAGCACCACCAGCGCAGAGATCGCCGCCGTGAACGGCTCACGCATCGTTCGCCTCCGGTCGTTGGTGGTCCGTGCTCCAAGGAGTACAACGTCGTCGGCAATTGTTCAGCAGCACCACCAACTTCGTGAACAACTCCCGAGCGGCCACCAGTCGTACTGGTCACGCCCCGACCAGCCACCTTCACGTGCACGAACTCTGACGGCCCTGCCCTCTTCGGGATGGGGGGCCTTCCTGGAGGGAATGGGTGCCGCCTCGCGGGCACCGCCTCCGGTATCGGGGTGGTCGCGGCCTGCGAAACGATCCCAGCTCACCTGGCTGGGGCTCCGGGGCGGCGACAACAGCGCCGCCCCGCCCGAGGCGCTCAGGTCTGCCGACCAATGCACGGTCGTCTCCGGGTCACCCCGGTTGCCGGTCTCCCGGCAGCAGAGGCCGGGGCAGAACGATCGCGGTCAGCGCGATCCCGTCCCGCACGGCCCAGCGCCCGGTGAGGACGCTCAGGTGTTTTCCATTGACCACGGGCCCCGGCACCAAGAGCCGTGCGGTGAATGTTCCGGTCGCAAGGGCGAAGTCCACACTCGCCTCGGTGAATCCCAGTTCCCGTCGAGTCAATGGGTACCAGGCCTTGAAGACACTCTCCTTGGCGCTGAACAACAGCCGGTCCCAAGGCACATGGGCCGCCTGCTTCGCGAGCTCGGCGAGCCCGCGTCTTTCCTCAGCTTGCGATACGGCATCGAGGACACCGCCAGGCAGTGGCTCCGCGGGTTCCGCGTCAATACCGAGCGACACCACATCCGCCGAACGGGCCAGGGCCGCTGCCCGATAGCCCGCACAATGGGTCATGCTCCCCACTATTCCGTGTGGCCATCGCGGCTCCCCACGCTTTCCCGGCGTCAGCGGCAACTCCCTTTCCCCGAGCTCCTTCAGCGCGACCCGCGCACAGAGCCGCACCGTCGAAAACTCCCGCCTCCTCTTGTCCACCGCACGCGCAATCACCGCCTTCTCCTCAGGGAAGAGGGAAACCGGTTCGTCGTCGTTTGTCCGCCAGACGGTCACGACCTTTTCCGGCAGCAGCTCCCCGATCACCAGGCCCCCTCGTCCACGACCGGAGCGGGAAGTACCTGCCGCAGCCCTGGCCGCCTCGACCGGCGGTGCACGGAAACGGCCCGGAACGCACGGTGCCGCAGGCCACTCTCCCCAGTGAGCTCTACCCCACCTGCCTGAGCCCGGGGCGCCGGCTCGGACATCAGCTCGTGGTCCGCGCCACTCGTGGCACTCACGGCGGCCTCACCGGCCTCGATGTCATTCGTCACATCAGTCATCAAGTGCCACTTTCACTTGGAGAGTTATGTCATTCTCCGTACAGACTCCGTCGCCGCCGGCCGCTTCGCCACGGTGAAGGTGCACCAGCGGCTGATCCGCACGCGGGCGGGACAGTCGTCTGACGGACCGAGGGGGCGAGCGTCGGCCCCGACCCCGGAGAGTCCGCGGCGCGCTCAGCCGACGTAGATCAGAGGGGTGCGGTCCCGCCAGGGAACGGCCTGCTCCAGCTGCGCGGCCACCTGGAGCAGCAGGTCCTCAGCGCCGTGCGTGGCAACCATCTGCACGCCGATGGGCAGGCCCTCGCGGCTCTGGCCCAGCGGGAGGCTGATCGCCGGGTGGCCCGACACGTTGAACGTGGCGGTAAAGGGACCGTACGTGAACAGGCGGTGCAGCCACGAGCGCGCCGAGTGCCCGTCGTGGTCGTAGTCGAGTGTCCCGTGGGGCGCGGGCAGACGGCCGAGCGTGGGCGTCAGGAGCAGGTCGTACTCCTGGAAGAAACGTCCGAGGGACCGCGTCACCTCGTTCTGCGCCTGCGTCGCGGCCATCACGTCGAGCAGCGTGAACTCCTCGGTCTCAGTGAGTAGACGCCGCGAGACCGCTTCCAGCTTCGCGGGGTCGGGCCTGCGGGGTGCGCCGCGCAGTACGGCGCCGCCGGTGGTGACGACCGTCAGCATCGCGGCCTCGATGACGGCGTGGCCGTCGACGTCCGGCCCGGCCTCGGTCACCGCATGGCCGATCCACTCCAGGACCTGGCCCGCGGTGACCGCCGCGTCGGCGACCTGGGGGTCCACGGTGCCGCCCGTCCACGGCTCGGTGGTCAGGGCGATCCGCAGCCGTCCGGGGTCGGCGCGGATGGCCTGGGCATATGGCCGGGCGGGTGGCGGCGCCTGGTACTTGTCGCCGACGGCGGGCGCGCAGACGGCGTCCAGGAGGTGGGCGGTGTCCCGCACGGTGCGTGTGACCGCGAACTCCACCAATTGCCCGAAGGCGACTTCTCCGCTGGTCGGCCCGCACGGCGTGCGCCCGAGGCCCGGCTTGAGCCCGACGAGGCCGCACGACGAGGCCGGGACGCGAATGGACCCGCCCGCGTCGCTCGCGTGCGCCAACGGCACCGCGCCTGCCGCGACCAGGGCGGCCGCCCCGCCGCTCGACCCGCCCACGCCGCGTTTGGGGTTCCAGGGGTTGCGCGTCGGGCCGTAGCGCACCGACTCGGTCGCGAAGTTCAGGCCGAACTCCGGCGCGGTGCTCTGCCCGAGCGCCACCAGGCCCGCGGCGCGGAACCGGGCCATCAGGTCGTGGTCGGCGAGCGCGTAGGCGCCTTCGAGGGCACGGCTGCCGAGAGTGAAGGGCACACCCTGCGCGAAGGGCCCGCTGTCCTTGATGACGAACGGCACCCCGCCGAAGGGGCCCTCGGGCTCATGGGCGAGGGACGGGTCGAACGGCGGCTGCGTCAGGGCGTTGAGATCGTCGTCGGCCTGCTTCAAGGCGAGCCGCGCGCAGTCCTCGACCTCGGCCGCGGTCACCTGGCGCGTCCGTATCAGCTCACGCAGCCCCACCGCGTCGAAGGACGCGTACTCGTCGAGCTCCAGCGCTCCCACTCCTCGTTCTCTGTGTGCTGTCAGTTGCGGTCGTGTGCGCCAGTAGGCGGAAGGGTCAGCAGCCCGGGGCAGTGGCGCCGAGGTGGTCGGTGATCTCCCGCACGATCGACTCGGTGTGATCGCTGAGGAAGAAGTGACTACCAGGGAAGACACGCAACTGGAACGGCGCCACGGTGTGCTGCGCCCAAGCCCTGGCCTCGGCGACCTCGACCAAAGGGTCGCTGTCGCCGGTCAGCGCGAGGACCGGGCAGTTCAAGGGCGGCCCGGGCCGGTAGTGGTACGTCTCGATGGCGCGGTAATCGCCGCGCATGGCGGGCAGCACCATGGTCAGGACCGCCTCGTCGGCGAGCAGCTCCGAGTCGGTGCCGCTCAGCCGCCGCAGCTCCTCGACGAGCCCTTGGTCGTCGCGCAGGTGCACATGCTCCTCGCGCTGCCGTGACGGCGCCCGCCGCCCGGACACGAAAAGACCGCGCAGGACGACACCGCGTGCCTCCAGACGCCGGGCCACCTCGAAGGCGACCGTGGCGCCCATGCTGTGCCCGAAGAACGTCAGCGGTCTGTGGGCCCAGCGCTCGAGCTCATCGGTGAGCTGGTCCGCGAGGGTCGAGATATCCGTGACGCACGGTTCTTGAAAGCGATCCTGCCGACCGGGGTACTGCACGGCCAGCACGTCCGCCGCCGGGGAGAGCGCGGCCGAGAACGGGAAGTAGTACGTCGCCGAGCCGCCCGCGTGCGGGAAGCAGACGACGCGGTCGCGCGTCTCCGGTGCCGGATGGAACCGCCGGACCCAGGCGCTGCCGGTAGCTGCCATCACCTTGCCTCTTCTCCCCATCGTGCCAGTGGCGACGGCCGGCCGGGTGGTGCCCAGTCCTGCCGACGGTGCTCGCGCACGACTGATGCGCGGGCGAGGGCTACCCTAAGCGCCCCGCCCCCGACGTGACACCGGAGGGGGGCCCGGAGTGCTGAGGTAATATTTCGAGCCGCTGCGGCCACCGGCTCATGGCTCCGTCCCCGCAACTCGCACCCACTGGATCTTCGGGTCACCAGTGAGTTCTCAAGCGGAACTGGTGATGGCGGAGGAGGCGTGGAGAATCGATGCTTGACAGCTGGTCAATTCATAACGCAGCGTTGGGTGACAGTCGTCAACGAGTAGGCTGGTAGGCAGCTGCACGACGGTCGAAAATGCTGGGCACGGGGGACGGGGCGTACATGCACATGGTTCAGCAGAGCTATGACGTAATTCGGCATGCCCGCCTCTCCGACATGCCGCGTCTTCTCGAACTCGAGGAGTTGTGCTGGCCCGAACCGTTGCGTGTCTCCCCGAAAATCATCCGGCGGCGCCTTATCTCCTATCCCGTCGGTCAGTTCGTCGTCGAGTCCGAGGGCGTGGTGCACGCGGTCATCTACTCCCAGCGCATCGGGAGTCCGGACGACGTGTTCTCCGTGACCTTCGACACCGCCGACTGTTTGCACCGGCCCGAGGGCCCGGTCGCGCAAGTCCTCTCGCTGAACGTCGACCCCTCGAAGCAGAGCCTCCGTTTCGGCGACATGCTGCTGGAGCACCTGCTGATGTGCGCCGAAGGGGAACCGTTTGTGCAAACCGCTGTCGGTGTGACCCGGTGCCGGGACTTCAGCCGGCATCCAGACGCAGAGCTGGCCGCGTACATACGCGCGACGAACGTTCAGGGCCGCTGCCTGGACACCGTCCTGCGCATGCACCAACTGCACGGCGCCGAGATCCGCGCGCTCGTGCCGGGATATCGGCCGGGCGATCTGGTCAACGAGGGAAATGGTGTACTCGTCGTCTACGATCTGTCGAACCGCCGGGAACGAGTGCGAAACCTCCATAGCGAAGGACAGAAGCCCGCAGCGGTCCTCATTCCGTCGAACGGAAAACTCGAGGAGGAGATACGCGACCTATTCGACGCGATACTCGGCGGTGACTACGAGGGAATCGAGCACCCTCTGGAAAGCCCCCTCTTCGAGCTGGGATTCGACTCGGCGGGGCTTCTGGATCTTCAGGAAAAGATCGAGTCCCGATACGGAATCGCGCTCGCCCCGCTCTTCTTCTTCGAGCACAACACCGGCGCCCTGATCGTTTCCTATCTGCAAGATCTCAGAGGCCCGGAAGATCGCGGCGACGAGGAAGCAGGCCACGCGCCGGACGCCCCGCCCTCCGCCGCGCCCACGCGGCCCGGGCGCTCCGACGAATCCCGCGACGTGGCGATCATCGGCACCGCCTGTCGGCTGCCCGGCGGCATCGAGGACCGCGCCGGACTGTGGGGGCTGCTCACCTCCGGCGGCAGCGCGATCGGCACCCTGCCCGAGGGGCGTTGGCAGTGGCCTGACGGAACCGGACCCGACACTCACCCCGCCATCGACCGGGGCGGCTTCGTCGCCGACGCCGGGGCGTTCGAGGCGGGCCTGTTCCGCGTCACCCCGTACGAGGCGCGGCATATGGACCCGCAGCAGCGCTGGACTCTCGAGCTGGCCTGGGCCTGCCTGGAAGACGCCGGATACGCGCCGAGCGGTGTCTCGGGTACGCGGATGGGTGTCTTCGTCGGCGCCAGTGGCTCGGACTACCAGCGCCTCATGGACACCATCGGCCTCCCCGTGCGCGCGCACAGTGGCCTGGCGACCTCCATGGCCGTCATCGCCAACCGCGTCTCGTACTTCTTCGACCTGCGCGGCCCGAGCGTGCAACTCGACACAGCCTGCTCCAGCTCACTCGTGGCCGTGCACACTGCCCTGCGCGCGCTACGCGCGGGGGAGTGCGACACAGCCCTGGTCGGCGGCGTCAACGTGCTTTGCCACCCGGCCAACAGCGTCGCCTACCACCAGGCGGGCATGCTGTCGCCCGACGGGCGGTGCAAGACCTTCGATGCCTCGGCGAACGGCTATGTGCGCTCCGAGGGCGGTGTCGCCCTGCTCCTGAAGCCGCTCGCCGCCGCGCTCGCCGACGGCGACACGGTGCACGCCGTCATCAAAGGCAGCGCCACCAACCACGGTGGCCGGGCGGGCGGCCTGACCGTGCCCAGCGCCGCCCTCCAGGCGAGCCTCGTCGAAGCCGCTCTCGCCGACGCGGGCGTGAGCGCACGCGACATCGGCTACGTGGAGGCGCACGGCACCGGCACCGCGCTCGGCGACCCCATCGAAGTCCAGGGGCTCACCAAGGCGTTCGCCGGAAGCGACGCCCTCTGCGCGCTCGGCTCGGTGAAGACGAACCTGGGCCACCTGGAAGCCGCCGCGGGCATCACCGGACTGCTGAAGACGGTCCTCGCCCTCCAGCACCGGCAGCTCCCCGCCTCGCTGCACTACGAGCGCCCCAACCCGCACATCGACCTGGACGCCTCGCCGTTCTCCGTCGTGACCCGGCTCTCCAACTGGGACCTCGACAGGCGCCCCGCCCGCCTGGCCGGGATCAGCAGCTTCGGCTCGGGCGGCAGCAACGCCCACGTCGTCGTCGAGGAGTTCCCGCGAGCCGGGGCCGCGCCGGACGCGGGCAGCCGGGGCGCCGACGGGACCTCGATGGTGGTCCTGTCTGCCCGCAACACCCCCCAACTGCAGCGTCAGGCCCAGCGCCTACTCGACCACCTTCGGCAGGAGCGGCCGGCCGACGCCGACCTGCGGGACATCGCGTACACCACACAGGTGGGCCGCGCGGAACTGCCCGAGCGGCTCGGCCTGCCGGTGACGAGCGTCGCCTCCCTCACCGCGCTCCTCGAAGACGTCGTGGCAGGCGACGACACCTCGCCCGCCGTCCTGCGCGGCCGCGCCGAGCGGGATGCCGGGGACACCGAGGGTCACGGCCCCGGCGCGGCGGCGGAGGACGTCCTGGCTGCCTGGGTGCGCGGTGCCCGCGTCGACTGGGAGGCGCACCACGAAGGCGGGCCCCGGCCGCGCCGCGTCCCGCTGCCCACGCACGCCTTCGACCGCGACCACTACTGGATCGGCGACGAGCCCGCCGACGCCTCCCCGCGCGCCAGTGCGGACCGGCACACCGGGGCGTCCACGCCGCCCCGGCACCCGCTGCTCCACCGCGAGGCGCCGGACGGGGACGCCCTCGCCGTCTTCGAATCCACCCTCACCGCGGAGGACTTCTTCCTGCGCGACCACCGGGTCGCGGGCGAGCCGGTGCTGCCCGCCGCCGCCTCCCTGGAGCTGGCGCGCGAGGCCGCGAGCCGCACCCTGCCCGACGCCGACGCCGACGCCGACGCCGACGCCGACGCCGACGCCGACGCCGACGCCGACGCCGACGCCGACGCCGAGGTCGACGCCGACGCCGGCGCCGACGTACAGGAC
>NZ_JBHJRX010000040.1:0-92028 GCF_042268605.1 Streptomyces sp. NPDC056296
CGGCAGCAGCGCAGCAGCGGCGGCGCGGCAGCGGCGCGGCAGCAGCGCAGCAGCGGCGGCGCGGCAGCGGCAGCGGCGCGGCAGCGGCAGCGGCAGCGGCAGCGGCGGGCAGGTGTGCCGGTCAGTTGTCCCGGTAGGACTCCAGGAGCCTCAGCCATACCTCGCTGATGGTCGGGTACGACGGGACCGCGTGCCACAGGCGGCTGAGCGGTACCTGGCCGGCGACGGCGACGGTCGCGGAGTGGATCATCTCGCCGACGCCGGGGCCGACGAAGGTGACGCCGCGGACGATCTCGTCCTCCAGGTCGACGACCATGCGGGCGCGGCCCTTGTAGCCGTCGCCGTACAGGCTCGCGCCGGCCACCGTCGCGAGGTCGACGTCGACGGCGCGGACGCGGTGGCCGGCCTGCTCGGCCTCGGCCAGGGTCAGGCCGACGGACGCCGCCTCGGGGTCGGTGAACACCACCTGGGGGACGGCGTCGTGGTCGGCGGTCGCGGCGTGCGCGCCCCACGGGCCGGAGTCCAGGTTCGGCACGCCGGAGGCGCGGGCGGCGATGGCGGCGCCCGCGATGCGGGCCTGGTACTTGCCCTGGTGGGTGAGGAGGGCGCGGTGGTTGACGTCGCCGACGGCGTAGAGCCAGTCCTGGCCCTCGACTCGGAGGCTGTCGTCGACGGGGAGCCAGGAGCCCGGTGCCAGTCCGACGGTGTCCAGGCCGATGTCGTCGGTGCGGGGGACGCGTCCGGTGGCGAAGAGGATCTCGTCGGCCTCGACGCGGTCGCCGGTGTCGGTGACGGCGACGACGGTGCCGCCCTCGCGCTTGACGGACTCGACGGAGGTGCCGGTGCGGATGTCGACGCCGGCCTCGGTGAGCGCCTCGGCGACCAGTTCGCCGGCGAACGGCTCCATGCGGGCGAGGAGGCCGTCGTTGCCGCGCACCAGGAGGGTCACCCGAGAGCCGAGGGCCTGCCAGGCGGTCGCCATCTCGACGGCGACGACTCCGCCGCCGACCACGATCAGTCGGCCGGGCGCGCTCTCGGCGCTGGTGGCCTCGCGGCTGGTCCAGGGACGTACCTCGGCGAGTCCGGGCAGGCCCGGCAGGGCGGCGCCGCTGCCGGTGCAGACGGCGACGGCGTGCCGGGCGGTCAGTACCCGGCGGGTGCCGTCGGGCGCGGCCACCTCGACCGTGCGCGGCCCGGCGAGCCGTCCCCTACCGCGGTACAGGTCCGCCCCGATGCCCTCCACCCACTGGACCTGGCCGTCGTCCTTCCAATGGGAGGTGTACTCGTCGCGGCGGGCGAGGACCGCCGCCGTGTCGAGTGGGTCTCGCACCGACTGGCTCAGACCGGGCAGGCGGCGGGCGTCCGCGCGGGCGAGGACCGGGCGCAGCAGGGCCTTGCTGGGCATGCACGCCCAATAGGAGCATTCGCCGCCGACCAGTTCGCTCTCCACGATCGCGGTGGACAGTCCGGCCGCACGGGTACGGTCGGCGACGTTCTCCCCCACGGGGCCCGCGCCGATCACGACGACGTCGTACGCGATGGAATCCGATTGCGTCATGGGGTCAGTCTGGTGGGTGGTGTGCGACGTGGCCACATGGGTACGTGCGCGGAATACCCACCAGGTCGGCAGTGTTGTGCCGACGGTTTACGCCTCGAACGCAGGAAGAGGGATCACCCATGACCAGCACCGTGGAGCTCACCAAGGAGAACTTCGACCAGACGGTCACGGACAACGAGTTCGTCCTGATCGACTTCTGGGCGTCGTGGTGCGGTCCGTGCAAGCAGTTCGCCCCGGTCTACGAGAAGGCGGCCGAGGCCAACCCCGACCTCGTGTTCGGCAAGGTGGACACCGAGGCGCAGCCCGAACTGGCCCAGGCCTTCGGCATCCAGTCGATTCCGACGCTGATGATCGTCCGGGAGCAGGTGGCCGTGTTCGCGCAGCCGGGCGCGCTGCCCGAGGAGGCCCTGACGGACGTCATCGGCCAGGCCCGGAAGCTGGACATGGACGAGGTCCGCAAGGCGGTCGCCGACCAGCAGGCGCAGGCCGAGGGCCAGGCCGGGCAGGACGGCCAGTAGCACCGCTCAGCACCAGTAACAACGGAACGAAGCCGGCCGGCCGGTCAGCTCGACTCGCGGTGCACCACCGCCGCGCCCAGCACCTCGTGTCGCTCGGGCGCGGCGCCCGGGTCGTGGACCGCGCGGTCGACCAGGGCGGCCAGGTCGCGGCCGGAGGGCAGCTCCAGGTGGACGGTGCTCAGCCGCGGCCGCAGCAGGCGGCCCAGCATCAGGTCGTCGGCGCCGATCACGGCCGCGTCGCCCGGGATGCCGAGGCCCTCGTCCTGCATGGCCCGCATCAGCAGCATCGCGTACTCGTCGTTGTACGCGAACAGGGCGTCGAGCCCGAGGGAGCGCCAGCGGGCGGCCAGCCGGGCGGCGTCCCGCTCCTCGTAGGCGAGGGGCAGTTCGGTGACGGTGGCGTCGGTGTCGCGCACGGCGCGGCGGGCGCCGGCCAGGCGCGGTGCCGAGAAGACCTCCAGCCCGTCCTCCGCGGGCACGACGACGCCGATCGCGCGGCGTCCGCGGTCGTAGAGGTGACGGGCCGCGGTGTGGCCGACGGTCTCGTGGTCCATGAGCAGTGCGTACGCTCCCTCGACGGCCTCGGGACCGAGGGTGACGACCGCCCGGGCGCCGGAGCGTTTGAGGACCTCCACGCCCCGCGGGCCGAGACCCGAGCCGGGTACCAGGACGGCGACCGGGCGCAGTTCCGCCCACGCCCGGGCGGCCTCGTCGTCGTGCGGGCCGACGGTGCCGTACTGCACGACGGTGTAGTCGAGGCGGCCGAGGGCCCCCTGGAGTTCGCTGAGGAACCGGCTGTAGAGCGGGCCGGCGGGGAAGGACGGCGCGGGCATCAGGACCGTACGGCTGTGCCCGGCGCGCAGGGAGCGGGCCGCGGCGTGCGGGACGTATCCGAGTTCCCGGGCGGCGTCGTGGACGCGGCGGCGGGTGGGTTCGCTGATCCGGACGGCGCTGGTGTTGTTGAGGACGTAGGAGACGGTCGCACGCGAGACGCCGGCCAGGCGGGCCACATCGGCGCTCGTGGGGACGGAGCGCGGTGCGAGGGATGCGGGGGCGGGCGGTTTCGGTATCTGCACCATGACGTACGGCATCTTGGCAGAAGCCGGATACGGGGCGGCGGGCGGGGCGACGCCGTCCGGATCGGACGAAATCGCTCCCCGTGGGCGCGGTGGTCGTCGCGGAGTCAGGCCGGGCGCTCGGTGCGGGTCACCCGCGCGATTCGGTGCGGGTCACCCGCGCGACGAGGTCGAGCCAGCCCGCCTGCAGCCGCGCCGGCGGTACCCCGCACTGTTCGGTGAGGTGGTGGACCAGGGCGGCGTCGAGGTAGGCCAGGAGCGTGTGGGAGAGCAGTTCGCTGTCCCCGTCCGGGACCGCCTGCCGCAGCAGCAGGGCGACGTGGCCGCGCAGGAAGCGGCGCGGTGCGGAGGTGTAGCGGCGTTCCGCGCTCGGCTCCGCGGCCAGTTGCAGGTCCATTTCGTCGATGGAGCGGCGCAGCATCGCGCAGCCGAAGGCGCGCAGCCGCTCGACGGGCGGCGCCCCGGGTCCCAGGGGCGGCGGGCCGCCGAGGAGTGCGGCCTGGAACTTCTTCTCGGAGTGGTCCAGGAGCGCCATGAGCAGGCCGGTGCGGTCGCCGAAACGGCGGAAGACCGTGCCCTTGCCCACCGAGGCCGCCGCGGCCACCGCCTCCATCGTGACGCCCGCCGCGCCGTGCTCGGCGACCAGCCGGGCGGCGGCCTCCAGCAGCCGGGCCCGGTTGCGCGCGGCGTCCGCGCGCAGGCAGGGCTCGTCCTCCTCGGCCCCCGTGCCCACTTGCAGCAGCTCGGGGGGACCGGCGGTCTCCTGGGGCTTCGGGAAGGGCGGCAGGGCGGCGGACATGACGCCAGCGTAAAGCATCGGGAAGAAAACTGGACCGCGGTCCGTTTGAGATGTTAGAAATTAAACGGACCTCGGTCCGGATCCTTATACGGCAGTGTTCCAGCAGCGTCTGTTCCCGCAGCCTCTGCTCCGTCAGTGGGAGTACTCATGTCTGTCCGCATCCTTGCGCTCGTCGGCAGCCTTCGCGCCGGTTCGCACAACCGCCAGCTCGCCGAGGCGGCCGCCAAGTTCGCGCCGGAGGGCGCCGAGGTGCAGCTGTTCGAGGGGCTGGCCGAGATCCCCTTCTACAACGAGGACATCGACGTCGAGGGCAGCGTCCCGGCCGCCGCCGCCAAGCTGCGCGAGGCCGCCCAGGCCGCCGACGCCTTCCTGTACTTCTCGCCCGAGTACAACGGCACCATCCCGGCCGTCCTGAAGAACGCCATCGACTGGCTGTCCCGTCCGTACGGCGCCGGCGCCCTCTCCGGCAAGCCCGCCGCCGTCGTCGGCACCGCCTTCGGCCAGTACGGCGGCGTGTGGGCGCAGGACGACACCCGCAAGGCCGTGGGCATCGCCGGCGGCAAGGTGATCGAGGACCTCAAGCTGTCCATCCCCGGTTCGGTGACCCGCTTCGCGGAGACCCACCCGGCCGACGACGCCGAGGTCGCCGCCCAGCTGACCGAGGTCGTCGCCCGGCTGCACGGCCACGCCGACGAGGCCGTCGCCGCCTGACCGGCACGCAGGACGCGTACGGGACCGGAGCTCGCCGAGCTCCGGTCCCGACGTGTGTGACGGCGGCGTGTGCAGGGGCGGCGTGCGTCCGGCGTGTGCGTCCCGGCGCGTGCGTCCCGGCGCGTGCGTCCCGGCGTATGCACCGCTGTACGTCAGGCCACCGCCGGCGCGGCCAGGTTGCGCAGTTCCTCCAGTGCGGCCGCGACCGCCGGACGCCGGTGACCGCCGCTCCGTGTGCAGGTCAGCAGCTTGCGGTGCGGCCGGTTGACGCAGGGCACTCGGACGATCGGCAGCTGCGGGGTCAGCTGGGCGAGCCGGGGTATCAGCGCGACGCCGAGCCCGTGGGCGACCAGGTGGGCGATGACGTTCCAGTCGAGCGCGTGATGGACCACGTCGGGAGTGAAGCCGGCGGCACCGCACGCCGACATCACGTGCGGGCGGCAGGGGCTCTGCGGCACGGGGGCGATCCACGGCTCGTCGGCCGCGAGGGCGAGATCGACCCCCTCCCGTCCGGCCAGCGGGTGGCCCTCGGGTACGACCAGGTCGAAGGGGTCGTCGAGGAGCGGCCGCTGGTCGAAGCGCGCGTCGGCCGACGGCGGGTTGGACGGGGTCGCCTCGACGACCGCCAGATCGGCCTCACCCTCGAAGAGCAGGTCGAAACTCTCCGCCACCTCGACCTCCCGGATCCGGACCGACAGCCGTGGATACCGTTCGCGCAGCCGCGCGGCCATCGGTGCCAGCAGCACGGAGACGGCCACCGGGAATCCCGTCACCCGCAGCGGCCCGGCGGGCGTCCCCTCCCCCGCCCGCAGGTCCAGTTCGGCCTCGTCCCAGCGGGCCTCGATGGCGTCGGCGTGCGCGAGCAGACTCTCCGCGGCCGGGGTGAGCCGGACCCCGCGGCCCTGCGGCTCCAGCAGGTCGACGCCCAGGTCGCGGGCGAGCTGGCGGATCTGCTGGGAGGCGGCGGACGGGGTGAAGTGCAGGGCGCGGGCCGCCGCGGTGACCGTGCCGTAGTGGGAGACGGCCCTGAGGACGTGCAGCCTGCGCAGGTCAATCATGAAGTGCACGCTTCACGGTGGAGTCCGTAAAGTCAACCTGGACGTGAACGGATCCGGGACCGCACCCTGTCAGTGGAGCGAGGATCGAACACCCGCCGACCGACGAACGAGGAGTCGCCATGTCCAGCACGACCGGTGTCGTCTGCCCGCACTGCGGGTGGCCCGACGGTGCCGAGCCCTTCCAGGTGGTGTCCGCGCACCCGACCGCGGCGGGCGGCACCCTGTGGACCCGGTGCGCCTGCGGTTCGCTCCAGGCCCGCGTCGTCGACGATCACGGCACCCGTGTCGTCTCGCGCGGCAAGCCCTCTCCGGCGGGCTGCTGAGGCGCCGGTGACCTCGGCGCCCGCGAGCAGCACCGAGCGGGAGTCGGCAGGAGCGACCCTCACACGTCCGAGGTTCACGCGGGAGCCGTCGTCTTCTTGACTGGTCGCGCAACAGAAAGACGCGCGACCTCATGGGGGTACCTATGCACCGCAGGAAGAACGTCCGCAGGAAGAACGTCGTCACGGCCGGGCTGGCGGCCACGGTCTCGGCCCTGGCCCTGACCGCCGCCGGCTTCGCGGTTCCGGCGCAGGCCGCCCCGTCCGCACCGGCGGCGGCCGGCGTGGACTGCGACGGCTGGGTGCACAACAACAACCCGGACCACGGCATCGCCGGCTGCAGCAACAACACCGACCGCACCGTCACCTTCCGCGCCGAGGTCGTCTGCGGCTGGGCGCCGGACGTGTCCGGACAGTGGGTGACGCTGGCACCCGGGCAGTACGGCGAGTCCTCGGGCGTCTGCGCGATCTACAGCTCGGGGGTCGGCAGCGTGGGCTGGACCATCCAGTAGGCCCGCGTCACGCGCCCGGCCCTCCCTGCCCCTGATCCTGGCTCCTCGCGGCCCACAGGCTCGTCGCCGTGGTGACCGCGAGGACGATCACGATGAAGCCGAGCGAGAAGGGGATGCCGATCTCGGGGACGTGGACCCCGGACTCGTGCAGGGCGTGCAGGATCAGTTTGACGCCGATGAAGCCCAGGATGACCGACAGGCCGTACGAGAGGTGCACCAGCTTCTTCAGCAGACCGCCGATGAGGAAGTACAGCTGGCGCAGGCCCATAAGAGCGAACGCGTTGGCCGTGAACACGATGTACGGGTCCTGGGTCAGGCCGTAGATGGCGGGGATGGAGTCCAGGGCGAACAGGACGTCGGTGGAGCCGATCGCCAGCATCACGACCAGCATCGGGGTCATGACCCGCTTGCCGTTCTCCTCGATCCACAGTTTCGTGCCGTGATAGCGGTCGGCGACACCGAAACGGCGTTCGATCGACTTCAGCAGCTTGTTCTCCTCGTACTCCTCGTCGTGCCCTCCCTTGCGGGCGTCCTGGATGAGCTTCCAGGCAGTCCAGATGAGGAAGGCGCCGAAGATGTAGAAGACCCAGGAGAAGGCGGAGATGATCGCCGCGCCGGCCGCGATGAAGGCGGCGCGCAGCACCAGGGCCACGATGACCCCGACCATCAGCACCCGCTGCTGGTACTGCGACGGCACCGCGAACTTGGACATGATCAGGACGAAGACGAAGAGGTTGTCGACACTGAGCGACTTCTCGGTGATGTAGCCGGCGAAGAACTCTCCGGCCGGCCCGCCGCCGGCGACCACGAACAGCCCCACGCCGAACAGGCAGGCGAGGACCACCCAGACGGCCGTCCAGATCCCGGCCTCCCGGATCGACACGTCGTGCGGCTTGCGGCCGATGAAGAAGTCGGCGGCGACGAGCACGCACAGGCCCGCGACGGTCAGCAGCCAGACGCTGAGGGAGACGTTCACCGGTACTCCTGTGACAGGCGACGGAAAGGGACCACGTACACGTTCTTGGTCAGGGTGTTTCCGCTGAGCGGCCCAGGCAACCCGGCACCGTGCGCGGCCTGCGCACCGAGGCCGGCGGGCCGGCCGACTCCGACGTGACGGGAGCCCCCGGATGACCACTGCCCCCTCGCATCCGCACCCCGCCCGGCCGGGCCCGCGCATCGGCGTGCTCGGCTCCTACGGCGGCTTCAACATCGGCGACGAGGCGATCCTGACCTGCGTCCTGAGCTGCCTGCGCGCGCAGCGGCCCGACGCGCACCTGATCGTCCTGAGCCGGAACGCGGAGCACACCCGCGCCCACCACCCCGAAGTCGACGAGGTGGTCCCCTGGGAGGGCGTCAGCCGCAACCACGTCCTGGACGTGCTGCCCGGCCTGGACCTGCTGGTCCTTGGCGGCGGCGGCATCCTCTACGACGGTGAGGCACGCCGCTATCTGCGGCTGGTGCACGCCGCGCAGACCCGGAACGTACCGACCTTCGCGTACGCCGTCGGGGCCGGGCCGCTGACGGACGCCGAGGACCGGGACGCGGTGCGCACCGTGCTGGCGGACATGGACGACGTCGTGGTGCGGGACGAGGAGTCCCGGCTGGTGCTGGAGGAGGTCGGCCTGGAGCGCGAGGTCGCCGTCACCGCCGACCCGGCCCTGCTGCTGGGGCCCGAACCGTTCACCGAGGCCATGATGCGCGACGAGGGCATCCCCTGCGGTGCCCGGCTGGTGGGGATGTCGGTGCGCGAACCGGGGCGGGCCGCGGAGAAGCTCGACGAGGGCGACTACCACGCGCTGCTCGCCGACGTCGCGGACTTCCTCGTGCGGCGGCTGGACGCGCACGTGGTGTTCCTGCCGATGGAGCGGCACGACGTACGGCACGCGCACGCCGTGCTCTCCCACATGACCGCGCCGGACAAGGGCCGGATCCTGCACGGCGACTACAGCCCGGGGCAGGTTCTCGGCTTCATGCGCCATCTGGACGTGGCCGTCGGCATGCGGCTGCACTTCGTGATCTTCGCGGCGCTCACCGGCGTGCCGGTACTGCCGCTGCCCTACTCCGGCAAGGTCTTCGACTTCGCGCGCCGGCTGGGCGCCCCGGCGCTGGTGGGCGTGGCGCGGGAGCAGGCCGGGCTGCTGCTGGCCGAGGTGGACCGGCTGTGGGACGAGTATCCGCAGCGCCGGGAGGACCTCCGGTCCCGGATCCGGGAGCTGTCCGCGGCGGCCCGGGAGACCTGCGTGCGCTGCGGCTCACTGCTGGACGAGATCGACGCGATCGGCGACGGACCGCGGGCACGGACGGCGGGGCACGAGCCGTACGCCGACGAGCCGCGGCCGTTGCACGCCTGACCCCCGAGGAGAGCCATGCCGATCCTGGAAGAGCCCCGCGAGCCCCGCACGGTCACCCTGCCCCCGCGGCCCGCCCGGCACGGGGGCCGGTGCGACGTCCTGGTGGTGGGCGGCGGTCCGGCCGGGTTCGCCGCCGCGGTCGGCGCGGCCGACGCCGGGGCCGATGTCGTGCTGGTGGAGCGGTACGGGTTCCTCGGCGGCAACGCGACGGTGGCGCTGGTGATGCCCCTGATGTCGTTCCACAACGAGCACAAGCAGGCCGCGTTCACCGAGTCCGGGGACACCTCGCGGCTGCTGCCCACCGACCACGGCGAGGGCGAGCCGGTGGTCGCGGGTGTGCTGTGGCAGCTGCTCGACCGGCTCATGGGGCGCGGCGGCTGTCTGCCGCCCTCGCCGAAGACCGGGTACACGGTCCCCTTCGACCCGGAGCTGTTCAAGCTCTCCCTGCTCGAGATGATGGACGAGTCGGGGGTACGGATGCTGTTCCACTCCTTCGCCTCCGGCGCGCTGCCCCTCGACGACGGCTCCGGCTGGCGGGTGGTGTTCGAGACGAAGTCGGGGCCCGTGGTGATCGACGCCGGGGTGGTCGTGGACGGAACCGGCGACGGTGACGTGGCGACCGCCTGCGGGGCGCCGTACGAGATCGGCCGACCCGAGGACGGGCTGGTGCAGCCGATGACGCTGATGTTCCGCGTCGCGGACTTCGCGCGGCCGGACTTCGCCGACTACGTGCGCGAGCACCCCGACCAGTGGCGCGGGGTGCACGGCCTGTGGGACCTGATCGAGGAGGCCAGGGCCAACGGCGAGCTGCGGCTGCCGCGCGAGGACATCCTCTTCTTCGCGACCCCGCACCCGCGCGAGGTCGCCGTCAACAGCACCCGGGTCAACCGCGTGCTCGGCACCAGCGTGTGGGACCTCACCCGCGCCGAGTACACGGCCCGGCGCCAGCTCTCCCAGATCGACCGCTTCCTGCGCACCCGCGTGCCCGGTTTCGAGGAAGCGTACGTGGTGCAGAGCGGCACGCACATCGGCGTACGGGAGAGCCGGCGCGTGCTCGGCGACTATCAGCTGACCGGCCACGACATCCTGGCCGCGCGCACCTTCCCGGACGTGGTCGCGCACGGCGCCTATCCGGTCGACATCCACAACCCGCGCGGCTCCGGCACCATCCTCAAGCGGGTTCCGCAGGGCAGCTTCTACGACATCCCGCTGCGCTGCCTGGTGCCCCGGGACACTGAGCGGCTGCTGGTGGCCGGGCGCTGCATCTCGGGGACGCACGTGGCGCACTCCTCGTACCGGGTCATGCCCATCGCGATGGCGACCGGCCAGGCGGCCGGGGTGTGCGCGGCGCTGACCGTCCGGCACGGACGCGGTCCGCGCGGCCTGCCCTACCGGATGGTCCAGCACGAGCTGCTGCGGCAGGGGGCCCGGCTGCGCGTATAGGTGTGCTGCGCGTATAGGTGTGCTGCCTGCCGACCCGGTCAGCTCGCCCAGTCCAGGAGGCGGTCCCGGGTCTCCGGGGCGCGGAGGTGGGCGAGGGACGCCTTCTCCAGCTGGCGGACGCGCTCGCGGGTGAGGCCCACGTGCTGTGCCACCTGGTGCAGGGTGCGGGGGCGGCCGTCGTGCAGGCCGTAGCGCAGGCTGAGGATCAGGGCCTCGCGGGGCGCGAGGGTGCCTACGGCCTCCCGCAGTTCCTCCGCGAGCGCCCGGAACTCGGCGACCTCGGGGGCCTGGAGCACCTCGGCGTCGGGGATGAGGTCGCCGACGACGGTCTCGCCGGTCTCGTCGACCGGGGTGTCCAGGCTGACGGCGTCCCGTCCGACGCGGCGCAGCCAGACGACCTTGTCCCCGTCGATGCCGCTCTCGGCGGCCACCTCCTCGGCGGTCGGCTCGCGGTCGAGGCTGCCACGGAGCTTCCGTTCGACCTTGGCCAGCTTCTGCAGCTGTTCCACGACGTGCACCGGCAGCCTTACCGTGCGCGCGTGGGTCGCCAGGCCCCGCTCGATGGCCTGGCGGATCCACCAGGTGGCGTACGTGGAGAACTTGAAGCCCTTGGTGTGGTCGAACTTCTCGACGGCCCGGATCAGGCCGAGGTTGCCCTCCTGGATGACGTCCAGGAGGGGCAGCCCGCGATGGGCGTGGCGCTTGGCCATCGACACCACGAGCCGCAGGTTGGCCCGCACCATGTGGTCCTTGGCGGCCTGGCCGTCGTGGACGGTCTCCTCCAGTGCGCGGCGCCGTCCGGGGGTCGGGGCGGGCTCGCCGGTGTCGGCCGACTCCAGTTCCTCCATGGCCCGGACACCGGCCTCGATGCGCCGGGCCAGGCTCACCTCGTCCTCGGCGGTCAGCAGCGGGGTGGCGCCGATCTGGGTCAGGTACTGGCCGAGCAGGTCCGGTTCCTCGTCGGGTTCCGGGATCCGGTTGCGCAGTCGCGCGGTGCGGACGGGTGCCCTGCGGTCCTCCCCGGGGCCCGCCGCGCGGGTTGGGATTCGTGCCGGGGGAGCCATGTCGTTTCCTCCGTCCCCTTCTGGAGTCCTGGGGTCAGTGCGGGGCGGGGGTGCCCCGCTCCCGCCGCAGCCGGCCGGTCACGACCATCAGGTCCGCCGCCGCCAGCAGGACGAACGCCGCGCACACGGCGGCGAGGGCCACCAGGCTGCCGCGTCCGGGGCTGTCGCCGGGGCCGGTGCCCGCGGCCCAGACGCCGAAGAACGCGGCCCCGGCGACGAACAGCGGCAGGAAGACGGCCGACAGCAGCAGTCGCAGCCGCAGCGGGCTCTGTGCGGTGACCGGTTCGGTGCCGGTGCGCGGGAAGCGGCGGCCGATCGCGCCGGACCGCGTGCGAGGGGCGGGTTCCGTGGCCCCGTCGGGGCGGCGTCGGTCACTCATGCCGTTCCTCCGTGGCGGTCGTGGACGTCGGTGGTGGGGGACGTCGGTGGTGGGGGGCGTGGGTGGTGGCGGACGTCGGTGGTCGGGGTCGGTGACCGCGCGCCTCGGTGACCGCGCGCCTCGGTGACCGCGCGCCTCGGTGACCGGGCGCCTCGGTGACCGGGCGCCCCAGTGGTCGGGGCGCCTCGGTGGTCGGGGCGCCTCAGTGGTCGGGCGCGGCCTTGCTGATGTCCGCCAGGGCGGAGTGGGGGTCGTCGGCGGCCGCGAGGTCGCCGAGGGTGACCACGCCGACCGGGACGCCGCCGTGCTCGACGACGGGGAGCCGCCGGACCGCGTGACGTCGCATCAGCTCGGCCGCACGCTCGGTGGTGTCGTCGGGTTCGAGGGTCACGACGGGCGGGGGCGTGCACACCGAGCCGACCGTGGTGTCGTCGGGGTCGCGGCCGTCGGCGACGCTCCGGAGCACGATGTCGCGGTCGGTGAGCAGGCCGAACAGGTCGCTGTCGTAGGTCACCAGGACGTCACCGACGTCCTCCTCGCGCATCAGCCGGGCCGCCCGGGCCACCGTGGTCATGGGCTCGACGGCCACCGCGGCGGGTGACATCACGTCTCGGATGCGCCGTGTCATGGTCGCGCCTCCCGGGGTGTGGGTCTCGGTTCCGTGCGGGCCGCGTAGCCCGCACCCGAGCCGGTAAACCGCTCTCCGGCGGCCGGCTCAGCCGAGGTCGATCAGGGCCAGGCCGATGTCGGGGCGGTGGGTCTTGGCCAGCTCGGTCGGGCTGTCCCGGACGACGACCTCCAGCGTCGGCCAGACCCGCCCGGACAGCAGGTGGCCGCCGCGGGTGGAGCCGTCGGACAGGCCCACCACGGCGTGCAGGTGCGGGGTCGGCCCGTCGTCGCCGACGGCGACGTCACCGATGAGCGACAGCACCTCGCACTGCTCCTGCACGGGGATGGGCCGGTAGTCCTTGGCCTGCCGGTCGAACCAGCCGACGACCGCCTCCGAGAAGGCGCCCACGGCGGTCACCTGGGAGGCGCCGAGGGAGCGGTCACGGGCGAAGGCGGTGAGTTCGGCGACCGCGTCCTCGCCGGGGTCGAGCACCACCACGTACACCGCGGACGGGCCGTCCTGCACCTGTTGCCACTTCATGCCCGCCGGGTACCCGGCACGGGTCGGGGCAACCCGCCCGGCCGGAGAGGGGAGGCCGAGTGTCCTTGGCCACCCTGCCGGGCGCGATCACCCTCGCCACCCGCCACGGACCGGGTGTACGGCCCTGACCGTCGTACTATTCCCGGCCGCCGGTTCCTCCCTGGTTCGGCCCCGCCGCGGCGGGGCCGAGTGCCCGGCGGAGCGCGGCGAGCCAGTCGTCGACCGGTCCGGAAGTGAGCAACCCGCTGCCCGCGCCCGCCAGTTCACCGGACGCGGGCAGCAGTCGTCCGTACGTCCGCTCCAGGGCCGCGCGGTCGCCGAGTTCCAGGGCGAGTGCGGCCTCGGCGCAGCACAGGGCCTCGTACAGGAGGTCGGGCGGGGGCTCCGGGAGGGCCCCCAGTGCCGTCCGGGCCTCGGCGTCGCGGCCGTCGGCGAGGAGGGCGAACGGTTCGGCCCAGGGGCGGTACGGCCCCCAGTCCGCGCGCGGGTCCACCTCCGCCGGCCGTCCGTGGGCCAGGCGCAGACCGAGCAGGGCGAGCGGCAGCAGTCCGCGTTGCAGGCCCGGCATCCCCGCGCCGTCGAGCCCCGCGGCGGCGGACCGGTAGGCGGCCGCGGCGCCGTCGTACGGGCTGCCGGTGGCGGCCCGGCGCAGGGCTCGGTACCACTCGGTGAAGACGGCCACGAGCGGCCGTTCGTGCCGTTCGGCCAGGCGGTCGACCGCGGTGGCGTGCTTGTCGGCGGCGGTGAGGTCGGCGAGTGCCGAGCGTGCCTGGAGCCGGATGAGGTGGCCGAGGACCACGTGGTTGACCAGGCCGTGCCGGGTGGCAAGGGCGACGAGTTCGGCGCCGATCGCGTCGCGGCGCGGGGCCAGTCCGGCGGTGGTGCAGGACTGCATGAAGACGCCGTTGAGGGCGAAGGCGAGCAGCGCGGGGTCGTCCAGGCGGCGGGCGATCCGCTCGGCCGCGTCCGCCGCCCGCGGTCCTTGCGGGGACCGGACACCCCGGGACTCCAGGGCGACGGTGGCCAGCAGGCGGCAGCGGTCGGCTCGGGCGGTGGTGTCGTCCGGCAGGGCGGCGAGGGTGCGCTCGGCCGCCGCGACGATCCGCCGGGCCCGTTCGGGGTCGTCGCTGCGGGTCCAGTTGGCGGGCACGTCGTAGGCGCCGATCACCCGGGCCGTCAGTTCCGCGTCGCCCGTCTCCTCCGCCGCCGCGACGGCCGTCGTACGGTGCTCCCGGGCGGCCTCCAGACCGCCGCCGCCGGTGACCGCGAGGGAGCGCAGCAGGCCGACGGTCGACTCCAGGCGGGCGTGGGCACCGGCGGCGACCGTGCGGTCGTACGCCTCGGTGGCGCGGGCCCACAGCCGGGCCGCCGCCTCCGCCGGCTCGCTGGGCGGGTCCAGGCCGGGGTCCTGGGCGAGGATGCCGGCCTCCAGTCGGCGCAGCCGGGGCCCGGGGTCGACGCCCAGCTGTCCGGCGAGCAGGGCGCGGGCGCGGCGCAGCACGGCGAGGGCGTCCGCCTGGCGTCCGGTCCGGTACAGGGCCAGGGCGAGCAGGCGCCAGGCCTCCTCGCGCCAGGGATGCTCGGTCAGGTGCGCGTCCAGGTCGGGGACCGCCTCGGCGGCGCGGCCCAGCTCCACGAGCAGTTCCGCGCGCCGTTCGACGGCACGCAGCCGCAGTTCGGTGAGCCGGGAGCGCTCGCCGCGGGCCCACTCCTACCCGCTGAACTCGGCGTAGGCGGGGCCCCGCCACTCCCCCAGCGCTGCCCGTAGCCGGTCCGGCGCCTGTGCGGCCGGCAGCCGGTCGGCCTGAGCGACGGCCGCCTCGAAACGCCACGCGTCCACCGCCTCCGGTGCCGCGCGCAGGGCGTACCCGGGCCCCTCGGTGACCAGCAGCCGGGCCGGGGCCCGCGGCGGACGGTCGGGTTCCAGGGCGCGGCGCAGATCCCCGACGAAGGTGCGCACCGCTCCCACGGCCCGCGGCGGTGGTTCGTCCCACAGGTCCTCGACGAGGCGGGCGAGCGGGACGACCCGCCGTCGGGCCAGGAGGAGGCGGGCCAGTACGGCGCGGTGCCGGGGGCCCTTGAGGGCGAGTACGTCGCCCGCGCGCTCGGCCGTGACCGGTCCGAGCACACCGAACGTGACCGCTTCCATGTTCCGTCCGCTCCGATCCGCCACCGTTCGCGCGATCACCACGGTACGCGTGCTGATCGGTTGCTGATCGAGGCCCGGCAGGCTCGAAGGCGTCATCAGCGAGACGCGAACAGGACCGATGTGAGCGGACCTGATGTGCGCAGACCCGATGTGACCAGACCCGATGTGACCAGACCCGATGTGACCAGACCCGATGTGACCAGACCCGGTGTGCACGGGCCTGATGTGACCAGAGAGGTACAGACCAGCCATGGAACCGACCATCCCGGGCTTCACCCACGACCGCGTGACGGTCGCCGACGGCGTCGCCCTGCACGTGGCCGTCGGCGGCTCCGGCAGCCCTATCGTGCTGCTGCACGGCTTCCCGCAGACCCATCTGATGTGGCGGCACGTCGCCGCCGACCTCGCGGCCGACCACACCGTCATCTGCCCCGACCTGCGCGGTTACGGAGACAGCGACAAGCCGGCCGACCCGGACGGCACCGCCTACGCCAAGCGGACCATGGCCGCCGACGTCGTCGCCCTCGCCCGGGCGCTCGGGCACGAGCGGTTCGCGCTGGCCGGACACGACCGGGGCGCCCTCGTCGCGGTGCGGGCGGGGCTCGACCATCCGGACGCGGTGACGCACCTGGCCGCGCTGGACGTGCTGCCGACCCTCGACATGTGGGACGTCCTGCACGGCACCACCGCGGCGGTGGGCTTCCACCTGTACCTGATGGCGCAGCCGCCCGGGCTGCCGGAACAGCTGATCGGCGCCGCGCCGGACGCGTTCTTCGGTCACTTCCTCGACAGCTGGACGCGGGACCCGGACGCCCTGCCCGCCGACGTACGCGCCGCCTACCTGAAGGCGTCCCGCGAGGCGGTGCCGTCCATCGTGGCCGACTACCGTGCCTCGGCCGGCATCGACGTCGCCCACGACCGGACCGACCGCGCCGACGGCAACCGGCTGCGGATGCCCGTGACCGTCCTCCAGCAGGACTGGGGCGCCGCCCTCGGCTACGACGCCGCCGCGCTGTGGCGGGCCTGGGCCCCGGACCTGCGGCACGACACCGTCGACTGCGGCCACTTCATGGCGGAGGAGGCGCCCGGCGAGGTCGCCGGGGCCTTGCGGAAGCTGCTGACGCGGTAGGGCCCGGGCGGGCCGGGCGTCGGCGGACCGGCGTACAACGGCCTGTTGTGCGGGGTCTCCGAGCGGTTGTTTGATCGGCGGGGCCGACACTCGCTTTGATGTCGGGCGTGACGGAGTCGGGCGTCGTGGGCGGCGGGTCGCTGGGGCGGCAATTCGGGTGGCTGTGGGCCGCGTACTCCGTCAGCACGTTCGGCACGCGGCTGGCGTTCGACGCCTTTCCACTGATCGCGGTCGTCGTGCTGGACGCCGGAACGGCGCAGGTGGCGGCGCTCGCGGCGGCCGGTCTCGCGGTGGGGGCGCTGGTGGCGGTACCGCTGGGGCCGTGGGTGGAGTTCCGGCGCAAGCGGCCGGTCATGGTCGCGATGGACCTGGTCCGGTGCGTGGTGCTGCTGAGTGTGCCGCTCGCGTTCGCGTTCGGCCGGCTCGGCTTCGCCCAGTTGCTGGTCGTGTCGGTCGTCGTCGCCGCGGCCGACATCACCTTCAGGGCAGCCGCCGGTTCCTGTCTCAAGGCACTGGTACGGCCGCGGGACCTGCTGACCGCGAACGGCCGGTTCGAGGCGACGGCCTGGACCGCGACGATGCTCGGGCCCCCGGTCGGCGGGGCCGTGGTCGGGATCTTCGGGCCGGTGGTGACCGTGGCGGTCGACGCGGTCAGCTATCTGCTGTCGGCGCTGGGGATCCGGGCGATCGGCGGCGGGGAGCCACGCCCGAGACGCGCCGACCTGCCTCGGCTGCGGGCCGGTGACCTGCTGGACGGCTGGCGGTACGTCCTCGCCTCGCCGGGTCTGCGTCCGCTGTTCCTCAACACGGTCCTCGTCAACGGCCTGATCATGGCGACCGCACCGCTGCTCGCCGTCCTCATGCTGGGCGATCTGGGCTTCGCGCCCTGGCAGTACGGTCTCGCCTTCGCGGTGCCCTGCGTCGGTGGACTGGTCGGCTCCCGGCTGGCCCACCCGCTCGTGGCACGTTTCGGGCCGCACCGGGTGCTGGTCACCAGCGGGGTGCTGCGCGTGTGCTGGCCCGTCGGGCTGGCCTTCGTCGGCCCCGGCACCTCGGGGCTGGTCCTCGTGATGGTCGTCGAGTTCGGGCTGATCACCTCCGTCGGCGTGTTCAACCCGGTGTACGCCACCCGTCGGCTGGACCTGACCCCGGCGGACAGGGTCGCGCGTACGCTGTCCGCCTGGACGGTCAGCGGGAAGCTGGCGACCGCGGGACTGACCGCGGTGTGGGGCCTGTTGGCGGGCCTGACCGGAACGCGTGCGGCCGTCGCGCTCGCGGGCGTACTGCTCCTCGCGACCCCGCTGCTGCTGCCGCGGCAGGACCATGTGTCCGGCCAAGCCCTGGTGGGGCCTACCAGTGACCGGTGAAGCCCAGTCGTTGTCGTTCCACGGGCCGCCCGACAGGAGCCCGTCGCCGCCCTTGCCCTTGCCCACGCCACGCCACGCCACGCCACGCCACGCCACGCCACGCCACGCCACGCCTGCAACGATTGACCCATCCCAACTCCCGTGCGGAACCCATTGCTTGCTACTGCGGCGGCACGCCCCGGCCGAGGGCGGGGAACTCCCGGCGGGCCTCGGCGAACAGGGCCGGGTAGTCGGTGCCGTGGGTGACCGCGGCGGCGAAGAGGGCGTCGAGCGCGGCACGCAGCGGGTCCGGTTCGGCCGCGGCACGCAGTGCGGGCATGGCCATGACCTGTCGCAGCGGGTTGCCGCGGCATCCGTCGAACGCGTCCGACGCGGTGCGAGTGATGCGGTCGTCGGTGAAGAAGCGCTCCCAGGCCCGCCGGGGGTCGTCGAACGGGGCCGGCAGGGGCTCCCCTCGGTCCAGCGCCGCCAGCGCGGGCGTGATCCAGTCGACGTCGTCCAGCCCCGCCGCGGTGAAGGCCCGGTGGGCGGCCCACCGCGCGAGGCGCCGCTGCGTCGCCGGACACACCGCGTCGACGGCGTCGAGCAGCTCCCGGTCCAGCGGGACGAGCCCGCGTGCGTCGCCGCCGACTTCCCGAACTCGCGGGCTGGGCAGCCGACCGCCCCAGGACAGGGTCTCCGCGCGTTCTTGCGCGCCCTCCGCGCTGCGTGAGGTCTGCCGGACGACCCGGTCCGCGGCGGGCGGGGCGGGCCAGAACTGCAGCAGACAGTGGCCGACCGGCCCGGCGACCTCGGCCGCGGTGGACTCGGTCTCCGCACTCCGGTCCATGCCACGTCCGCAGTAGCGCACCCGGTGGTCGGCGGGCGGCAGGTCCATCTCGCACAGCACCCCGTGACCGCAGGGCAGAACGGCGGTCGAGGGGGAGACTGGCCGGAAGGACGCCTCCACCACGTCCTCCCAGCCGTCGTCGAGCGGCGGGGCGGCCCCGTGCACCTCGACGGTCAGCCCGACCCTGCCGGTACGCAGGCCGGTACCCAGGAGGAGACGGCCGGGGACGGCCGCACCGCACAGACCGTTGATCTGTCCGGCGCAGGCCTCCGACGGTCCCGGACCGTGCGGGTCCCGCCGGCTGTCCACGTGGAACCGCCCGTGGACAACCGCCAGTTCACCGCTGTACACCCTCCGCATGACCGCCCCCTGATCGCGTCCGACTCACTGAGACCACCAGTATGCGGAGGGGGTCTGACAACGGGCCGGGCGACAAGTACGCCGACGGGTGTGCGGACGCCGATCAGCGCGCCCCGGGAACGTCCTCCGTGACGCCGTTCAGCGGCGACGACGGGTCGCTGCCGTAAGGGCGGGTGAAGGCCTCCATGGCGTGCCCGGAAGGGTCGATGAAATACACGCCCCGCCCGCCGTCGTTGCGGTTGATCCGGCGCGGGTGCCGGCCGTGCGGGTCGGCCTGAATGGGTACCCCGCCCTCCACGAGCCGGGCGAGGATCGCGTCGAACTCGCCCTCGGAGACGAGGAACGCGTAGTGCTGCACGGGGATGTCGATGTCGACGGTGGCGAAATCGAGGGTGACGCCGTTGGCGGTCGTCACGGGCAGGAACATTCCGGCCGGCTCGCCTACCTCCAGCCCCAGGGTCGCGGCGAGGAAGTGAGCGGACTTCTCCCGGTCGCGGGAGAGAACGATGGTGTGGTTGAACTCGACTGACACGGGTCAATGCCTCCACGGGCATCTCCGCGGCGCCTCCATGCCTCACCCGGACGGTGACCGACACGCGATGCCGCGCTGGGGATCTTAGACAAGGCGGAGCGAGGTGTCGATGCCGGGCGAAATCCCGTGGAACGCGGTGCGGGGCCCGTGGTCGAGCGGTCGGCCGTCGTCTTCACCGCCCTCAAACTGGCCGGCGCCGCCTACCTGGTGTACCTCGGGGTCGAGGCGCGAACGCGGGCGCCTGCGGGCCGCGTTCGCCGGTGACGGACGCGGAGATCGCGGTCGTTGCTCAGGTGGACGCCTGGTCGCTGTCCTTCATCGCGCCCCAGCCGTGCCAGCGCTCCACCTCGATCCAGGCACTGACCCGGGGACGGACCCGGTCCGGGTACGGATTGCCCGTGTAGTGCCTGGAGAGGCGGTCGATGCCGGTGAGGTCCTCGTCGTCGCGGGTCTCGGTGACACGGCCGATGAGGGTGACGTGGGTGTACCAGTCGTCGCCCGCGAGGACGGTGAGGGTCACGCGCGGATCGCGGCGCAGGTGCCCCAGGCGCACCCGGCCCTCGTCGAGGTTGATCAGGACCCGGCCGTCGTCCTCCCACAGGTACCAGGTGGGCGTGGAGACGGGGGCGCCGTCCGAGCGGAGGGTGGCCATGACGCACGGGTTGGGACGACGCAGCAGGTCGACGGCCTCGGACGGCAGCGGCGGCTTGGACATGCGAACTCCTCTGTTCCTTGGTGCTTTTCTTGGTTGTTCCACCCGGTACCCCGGGTGCGCTCAGTACCCCGGGTGCGCTCAGTCGGACGGCTTCTCGTCGAAACTGGCGAAGTACGCCGCCGCCATGTCCTCGTCGCCGTGCCCCTGCGCGGCGGCGCGCGCCAGGCGTTCCGCGCCGGCGGCGGCCACGTCGAGGCGCACGCCGTTCGCCTCGCCGGCCTCGACGATCAGCCGGGCGTCCTTCGCGGCGGTATTGACCGCGAACTGGGCCGGTGTCAGCGCGCCGTCACGGATCATCGCGGTCTTGGCGCGCAGGTAGCCCATGTCGAGCGGGCCGCCGGCGATGGCGTCGAAGAAACCGTCCGGGTCCACGCCCAGTGCCTTGGCGAGCGCCAGGACCTCGCCCGCCGCGTTGGTGGCGGCGAGGACCCAGCTGTTGGCCACCAGCTTCAGCCGGGTGGCGCTGCCGGCGGCGCCGTCCTCGCCGGTCCACACCGTGCGGGAGCCGACGGCGTCCAGTACGGGTGCCACCGCGTCCCGTGCGTCGGCCGGCCCGGCGGCCAGGACCAGCAGTTGTCCGGCCTCGGCGGGCTGGCGGGTGCCGAGGACGGGCGCGTCGAAGAAGACGAGGTCGTGTTCCCGGGCGAATGCCGCCAGGTCGGCGACCGCGTCGACGCCGGCGGTGGTCGACTGGACCCACGCGGTGCCGCGGCGCAGGCCGGGGGCGGCCTGCCGCATGACGTCGAGGGCTGCCGGACCGTCGTACAGCATGGTGAGGACGACGTCGGCGCCCCGCACCGCCTCCTCGGGGCCGCCCGCGACGTGCGCGCCGTCGGCGGCCAGGGGCTCGGCCTTGTCCCGGCTGCGGTTCCAGGCCCGGACGGTGTGCCCGGCCCGGGCGAGGTTGCGGGCCATGGCGGCACCCATGATGCCGGTGCCCAGGACGCTCACGGTGAGCTGGTCGGTCATGACGTCGGCTTTCTGTGCTCGTTCGGGTCGGTGGCCGGGGTCCCGGGCGCGGGACCCGGTGATCAGCCTGCCACCCGGTGGCGGGCGGCGCCGGTCGGATCCGGCGGGCCGGGCCCGGTGGCCGTCCACCGGGTCGGCGTCTCCGTGGCGCGGGCCGACGCGTGGAGGGCCGCGCCTGCGCGTCCCGTACGGTACGGCCGTGAGCGCCTTTACCGACGACACCGCCGACACCGCCGCCGACGACGACGCCGCCCCCGGCCGCTACGGCCCCACCGCCACCACCGAGGCCGACCCCCGGGACGTGGGCCGGGTGCGTACCGAGTACTCCCCCGCGCACGACGGGGACCCGGATCCCGGCGAGATCGTCTGGACGTGGGTGCCCTACGAGGAGAACGACGGCCGGGGCAAGGACCGGCCCGTGCTCGTCGTCGCCCGCGAGGCCGCCGGCACGCTGCTGGCCGTGCAGTTGTCCAGCAAGCGCCACGACGGGGACCGGGAGTGGGTACCGATCGGGAGCGGTCCCTGGGACCGTTCCGGGCGCGAGTCCTGGGTCGACGTGGACCGGGTGCTGCGGTTGCACGACGCCGGTATGCGCCGCGAGGCGTGCGCCCTGGACCGGATGCGGTTCAACCTCGTACGGCAACGGCTGCGGGAGCGCTACGGCTGGAGCTGACCGGGGCGGTCCGCCCCGTCCGGGAAGGCACGCGCGAACGCCTCCCGGACCGTGCCGCCCGGCGTGCGGTCCAGGATGCCGAACGCCACCCGCTCGAAGGCCGCCGCGAACCGTCCGCCGGGCCCGAGCAGCCCCCGGAACGCGCCCGCGACCTGGGCGGGGTCGTTGCGGAAGACCCCGCAGCCCCAGGCACCGAGCACCAGCCGCCGGTAGCCGTGGGCCGCGGCCGTCTCCAGCACCCGCTCGGCGCGTGCGGCCAGGGCGCCGGGCAGCTCGGCGGCCCGCTCCGGGGCCGTGCGCAGCACCACGCCCGCGTTCGGCGCGGCGGACGTGAGGAAGGCGGCGGTGTAGGGCTCGTCCAGCAGGCGGCCGCGGTCGTCGCGGAAGACGGGCACGGCGGGCGAGTGGATGACGCGATCCGTGTAGAACGGGTCGCGGTGGGCGCGGTGGTGATCGTAGAACCCGCGCGCCCGCAGCAGGCAGGTGTACAGCGCGGAGGCCCGGCACAACGCCTCCTCCTGCGCCTGGGCGCCGTTCAGGTAGCCGCCGCCCGGATTGCGGGCGGAGGCGAAGTTCAGCACGGCGACCTCGCCGCCGAGCCGGCGGGCGGCCTCCAGGCTGCTCTCGCCGGTGACCTCGAAGACCGTCCGCACCGGAGCGGAGGGGGCCGGCTCGACGGGCTCCGGCCCGTACATTCGCGTACCGTCGCGTGCCGCCTCGACCGCCGCCGCGATCGGCACCTCGCGCCCGTCGGGCGCACGGTAGGACCCCGCCGTCACGATCTGTTCCGTCCGCTGTGCGATACCCCGCAGGCGCGCGCTCACGGCGCCACCCCCGTGGACGCCGTGGCCGCGCGCCGCGCGGCCTCCCCCGTCGTGCTCATGAAGGAATCCTGGGTGATGCTGGTGATGCGGTGCAACGGAGTTTCCCGACCGGCGAACGACGGGGAAAGCCCCCGGAAACGGACGGGTCGCGGAGATTACCGAGCTGGAACGTCCCGTTATGCACCCTTGTGCGGAGCGACACGAGGGTCTTGGGTGGGACGAGTGTGCCGACCCGGCCCACCGTAAGAGGGTCGGCGGCATGGATGGAATCTCAGGAGGATCCCGACATGTCCGATGCGGTAAGTGGCTGTACCCGGCCACGCACCACCGTCACCGAAGCCGAGGTCGAGGCGCTGGTCCACGGCATCTGCTTCAAGACCGGTCCGCCGAGGCGCCTCGGTGTCGAAGTGGAATGGCTCGTCCACGAGCTGCGCGCGCCGCGGCTCCCCGTGTCACCCGAACGGCTCGAAGCGGTCTACTCCGCACTGCGGGCCGTGCCCCTGAGGTCGGCGCTGACCGTCGAACCCGGCGGCCAGCTGGAGCTGAGCTCGCTCCCCGCCGCCTCCCTGATGGAGTGCGTCGCCACCGTCTCCGCCGACCTCGACGCCGTCCGAGCGGTACTGCGCGAGGACGGTCTCGCCCTCGTCGGCCTCGGCCACGACCCCTGGCACGCGCCCCGCCGCTACCTGCGGCAGCCGCGCTACGACGCCATGGAGGCCTGCCTCGACCGCACCGGCCCCGCGGGCCGTTTCATGATGTGCACCTCCGCCTCCGTGCAGGTGTGCCTGGACGCCGGGCACGAGGAGCCCGGCCCCCTCGGTCACGTACGCCGCTGGTGGCTGGCCCATCACCTGGGCGCGGTGCTGCTGGCCGCGTTCGCCAACTCCCCGCTGGCCGGGGGCCGTCCCACCGGCTGGCGGTCCACCCGGCAGCTGCGGTGGACGCAGATCGGCACCGGCCGGGCGGGCGGCCCCCCGCTGGACGCCGACCCGCGCGGCGCCTGGACCCGGCACGTCCTGGACGCACCGGTGATGTGCGTCCGTCGGGATGGCGGGCCCTGGGACGTGCCCGAGGGCATGACCTTCCGGGAGTGGACCAGGACCGGGGTGCCGAGGCCGCCGACCCGGGAGGATCTCGACTACCACCTCACCACGCTGTTCCCGCCGGTCAGGCCGCGCGGCCACCTGGAGCTGCGCATGCTCGACGCGCAGCCCGGGGACGACGGCTGGATGGTGCCGCTCGCCGTGACGGCGGCGCTGTTCGACGATCCGGAAGCCGCCGAGACCGCCTACCGGGCCGTGAAGCCCCTGGCCGAGCGCACCCTCGGGCTGCCCGCCCCGCACAACCCGCTGTACGAGGACGCGGCCCGCGACGCCCTCACCGATCCGGAGCTGCGCGAGGCGGCCGTCGCGTGCTTCACCGCGGCGCTCGCCGCCCTGCCCCGGCTCGGTGCCACGACCGAGGTGACGGACGCCGTCGCCGGGTACCTGGAGCGCTACGTCCAAAGGGGCCGCTGCCCCGCCGACGACCTGCTGGACATGCCGGACGGCGCGAGCCGTGGCCCGCACGGGAGGGAGACCCGCCCATGACCGACCCCGCCATGGAGACCGCCACCGACACCACCGCCGACACCGTCGCGGCCGGTGAATCGGCCGTCGACGCCGAGACCCTGCGCGAGCGGGCCCTGACCACGCTCGTCACGGCCCGGGACCGCACCACGCTGCTGACCAGCTGCGTGGAGGGCCCCGACCTGACCGACCAGGTGTCGCCGCTGATGTCCCCGCTGGTGTGGGACCTGGCGCACATCGGCAACCAGGAGGAGCAGTGGCTGCTGCGCGCCGTCGCCGGGCACGAGGCGATGCGGCCCGAGATCGACAGCCTCTACGACGCCTTCGAGCATCCGCGCGCCGAGCGGCCGGGGCTGCCGCTGCTGTCGCCCGCCGAGGCCCGCCGGTACGCGGCCGACGTGCGCGGCCGGGCGCTGGACGTGCTGGAGGGCACCGCGTTCCACGGGACGCGGCTGACGGAGGCGGGCTTCGCCTTCGGGATGATCGCCCAGCACGAGCAGCAGCACGACGAGACCATGCTGATCACGCACCAGCTCCGCAAGGGCCCGCAGGCCCTGACCGCCCCGGACCCGGACCCCGTGCCCCTGTTCACCGGCCCGGCCGAGGTCCTGGTGCCCGGCGGCCCGTTCACGATGGGCACGTCGACCGAGCCGTGGGCCCTGGACAACGAACGCCCGGCGCACCGGCGCGAGGTGGCGCCCTTCTACCTCGACACCACGCCGGTGACCAACGGCGCCTACCGGGCGTTCATCGACGACGGCGGCTACGACGACCCGCGCTGGTGGACTCCGCAGGGCTGGGACCACATCCGCCGGCACTCCATCACCGCCCCGCTGTACTGGCGCCGCGACGGCGGGCAGTGGCTGCGGCGCCGCTTCGGGGTCACCGAGGCGGTTCCGGCCGACGAGCCGGTGGTGCACGTGTGCTGGTACGAGGCGGACGCGTACGCCCGCTGGGCCGGGCGGCGGCTGCCCACCGAGGCCGAGTGGGAGAAGGCTGCCAGGTACGACCCGGCCGGCGACCGCTCGGCCCGCTACCCGTGGGGCGACGCCGACCCGGGCCCCGAGCACGCCAACCTCGGCCAGCGGCATCTGCGCCCGGCGCCCGCCGGCAGCTACCCGACCGGTGAGTCGCCGCTCGGGATACGGCAGTTGATCGGCGACGTCTGGGAGTGGACGTCGAGCGACTTCGCTCCGTACCCGGGTTTCCGGGCGTTCCCGTACAAGGAGTACTCGGAGGTGTTCTTCGGTCCCGACCACAAGGTGCTGCGCGGCGGTTCGTTCGCCGTGGACGCGGTGGCCTGCCGGGGCACGTTCCGCAACTGGGACTATCCGATCCGGCGGCAGATCTTCTCCGGGTTCCGCACCGCCCGGACACCGGAGGCTTACTGATGTGCCGTCACTTCGCCTACGTGGGCCCCGAAGAGCCCCTCGGCGGGCTCCTCGTGGCGCCGCCGCACGGCCTGTACCGGCAGTCCTGGGCGCCCAGGCACCAGCGCTACGGCACGGTCAACGCCGACGGGTTCGGCGTCGGCTGGTACGCCGAGGGCGACCCGGCGCCGGCGCGGTACCGCCGGGCCGGGCCGATCTGGGCCGACCAGTCCTTCGCCGACCTGGCCCGGGTGGTGCGGACCGGCGCGCTGCTCGCCGCCGTGCGGGATGCCACGCTGTCGGGTGCGGACGCGGAGGCCGCGGCGGCGCCGTTCGCCTCGGGGACCTGGCTGTTCAGCCACAACGGTGCCGTGGCGGGCTGGCCCGGTTCGCTGGCGCGGGTGGCCGGGACGCTGCCGCCCGAGGAACTGCTGTCGCTGGAGGCCCGGAACGACTCGGCGCTCGTGTGGGCGCTGGTCCTGGCCCGGCTGCGCGCCGGGGACGACGAGGGCCGGGCGCTCGCCGAGACGGTCCTGGAGGTCGCGGCGGCGGCCCCCGCCTCCCGGCTCAACCTGCTGCTCACGGGCGGCGCCACCATCACGGCCACCACCTGGGGCGACACCCTGTGGTATCTGACCCGTCCCGGCGGCGGCACGGCGGTCGCCTCGGAGCCGTACGACGACGACCCGCGCTGGCAGGAGGTCCCCGACCGCACCCTGCTCGTGGCGAGTCGCACGGACGTGCAGCTCACTCCGCTCAAGGACCCGGGCGACAACGCCCTCGCAGACGCTTTCGTCTCCCCGAAGGAGCCCCGCACGTGAGCCCGTTCCGTCTCACCCGCACGCTGCCCGAGGACGCCACGGGCGCCGCCCTGCGCGCCGACGTCCTGGCGGGCCTGACGAGCACGCCCAAGTGGCTGCCGCCCAAGTGGTTCTACGACGCCCGGGGCAGCGAGCTGTTCGAGGAGATCACCGCGCTGCCCGAGTACTACCCGACCCGGGCCGAGCGGGAGATCCTCGTCGACAGGGCCGGCGAGATCGCCGCGGCGACCGGCGCCCGCACCCTGGTGGAGCTGGGCTCCGGTTCCTCGGAGAAGACGCGGTTCCTGCTCGACGCGCTGACGGGTCTGCGCGGCTATGTGCCGGTGGACGTCAGCGAGAGCGCCCTCACCCAGGCAGGTCAGGCGCTCGTCGCGGAGCGGCCGGAACTCCAGGTGCACGCGCTGATCGCCGACTTCACCGCAGGGCTGACCCTGCCCGAGACGCCGGGTCCCCGGCTGGTGGCGTTCCTCGGCGGCACGCTCGGCAACCTGCTGCCCGGCGAGCGCGCCGCGTTCCTGACCGCCGTCCGGGCCCTGCTCTCCCCGGGCGACGCCCTGCTGCTGGGCACCGACCTGGTCAAGGACGAGCGGGTGCTGGTCCGGGCGTACGACGACGCGGCCGGGGTGACGGCCGCGTTCAACAAGAACGTGCTGTCCGTGCTCAACCGTGAGCTGGAGGCCGACTTCGCGCCCGCCGCCTTCGAGCACGTGGCGCTGTGGAACGCCGAACGGGAGTGGATCGAGATGCGGCTGCGCGCGCGTACCGCGCAGACGGTCAAGGTCCAGGCGCTCGACCTGGCCGTGGACTTCGCCGAGGGGGAGGAGCTGCGTACCGAGGTGTCCGCGAAGTTCCGACAGAAGGGGGTGCGTGCCGAACTGGCCGCGGCCGGCTTGGAGCTGGCCCGTTGGTGGACGGACGGCGAGGACCGGTTCGCGCTGTCGCTGAGCGTGGCGCGATGAGCGTCGTACGGTGAGTCCGCTGCGCTGACACCGCGGCGCGTCAGCGCGCGAGCACGCGTCAGCGCGCGTCAGCGCGCGTCGCGGTCCAGCAGTTCGGTGATGCGGTCGGAGGCCTTACGGGCCTCCGACTCCGCGTCTCCCCCGGTGAGCACCTTAGTCATGTACTCCTTGATCGGATTGTCCGCCTCGACCGCGCCCCAGCGGGGCGTGCCGGGAGTCGCCCGGCCCTGCGCGGCGCCGGCCGCCATGGCGGCGACCCCCTCCTCGTCCGCGACGGCCTTGGCGAGCGACTTCTTGTTCGGGACGTAGTTCATGGTGCGGGCCAGGTCGGTGTTCCATTTGGTGCCCACGAGCGCCTCCACCACGGCGAGGGCGCCCTCCCGTTCGTCGGTGTTCTTCGGGACGACGAGGTCGGAGCCGCCGGTGAAGACGGCGCCGGGCTTGCCGGCCTTCTTGCCGGGCACGGAGAAGAAGCCCAGTTCGCCCTTGAGTTCGGGGTTCTCGCGCACGATGGACTGGGCGAGCCCCGGCACCGCGATGATCTGCGCGACCTGCCCGTTCGCGAACACGCCGGCCTGCGGCGGGTGTTCCTCGTCGGCGTCCAGCGGACCGTCGCCCAGGGTCTGCAGCTCGCGGTAGAAGTCCATGCCGCGCAGGGCGGCCTCCGAGTCCAGGGCGCCCACCCAGGTGCCGCCCTCCTGGGTGGCCAGCTCACCGCCCTCGTCCCAAATGAAGCCGGAGAGCGTGTACCAGTCCTGTCCGGCCAGGTAGATGCCCTGGTCACCGCCCGTGTCGAGCTTTTCGGTGACGGTGAGCCACTCCTCGCGGGTGCGGGGCGGCTCGGTGACTCCGGCCTGCTCGAACAGGTCCTTGCGGTAGATGACCACGCGGTTGGCGGCGTACCAGGGGATGCCGAACTGCTGGGACATCCACTGGCCCGGTTCGGCGAGGCCCGGCAGCCAGTCGCGGATGCCCCAGTCACGCATCGACTCCAGCGTGAGGTCCAGCAGCCGGCCGCCCTCCGCGTACTGCGGGACCTGGGTGTTGCCGACCTCGATGACGTCGGGGCCGTCCGTGCCGTCGGCCTTCAGCGCGGTCTGCACCTTGTCGCCGATCCCGGTCCACGACTGGATCCGGATGTCGAGGTCGAGGTCGGAGTGTTTCCGCTCGAACTCCTCGGTGAACCGCCGCAGGAAGTCCTGCGAGGCGCTGTCCTTCATCAGCCACACGGTGACGGTGCGCCGCTCGTCCCCGCCGTCCTGCGATATCAGGCCGCAGCCGCTGAGCAGGGAGGCGGACACACAGACAAGGGCGAGCAGGCGACGTCTCACGAGGGGTCCTTCTGTCTGACGGACAGGGGGCGGAGCGGACAGGGAGGTCCTGCGCACGCGAAAGGAGACCCGACGTGGGGGGACGAGCCCGAGGCTCGAACGGGTGTCTGGGATTTTGGTATGGACCAATGCCTAGGTCAAGGGGTGACGGGCGGTTACCCTGCCGGGCCCCCGGACACCTCGCGCTCCGTCGCGGCTTGGGGCACGGTTGGAGTGATGCACGACACACCGCCGCCCCGCGGAAGGAGCACCCGCATGTCGAACCACACCTACCGGGTCACCGAGATCGTCGGCACCTCGCCCGACGGCGTCGACCAGGCCGTCCGCAACGGCATCACCCGCGCCTCGCAGACCCTGCGCAACCTGGACTGGTTCGAGGTGACCCAAGTGCGCGGCCAGATCGAGGAAGGGGAGGTCGCGCACTGGCAGGTCGGCCTGAAGCTCGGCTTCCGCCTGGAGGAGTCGGACTGACGCCCCGCTGGCTCACAAGCTCACGGGCTCACGGGCTCACCGTGACGGTCAGGTACGCCCCTCGCGCTCCTGTGCCACGCGCAGCTCGGCCGAGCGGGCCGCCCAGCGTGCCCGGACGACGGTGAATCCGGCCCGTTCGGCGTCGTCGCACACCAGCTCGTCGTCGTCCACGAGGACCCGGACCTCGCGGGTGCGGGCGAGCCGCTGAAGGATCTCCAGCTTGGTCCGCCGGGCGGGCCGGCGGTCGGCGTTGCCCCGCATGTGCACGGGACCTTCTGGCAGGCCGTGCGCGGTCAGCCAGTCGAGCGTGTCGCGCCGGCAGCGCTCCGGCCGCCCGGTCAGATAGACGATCGCGCACTCCTCGGCGCTCTCCCGCACCAGTGCGATGCCCTCCGCGAGCGGCGGATCGTGCGGCGCGGCGGCGAAGAAGGCGTCCCAGTCGCGCGGCCGGCGCTCCAGGAACCGCTGCCGGTGCGCGGTGTCGGCGAGGGTGTTGTCCAGGTCGAACACGGCCAGCGGGGGCCTGCTGCTGTCGGTCACCCGTCCACCCTAGGACTCCGTGCCGGGAATCCTGACGCCGCCCGGACGTTGAACACCGTGTGAGCTCAGTGACCGCGACCACCCGCTTCTCCGTCCTCGACCGCTCCCGCATCCGCGAGGGCCACACCGGCGCGCAGGCGCTGCACGACACCGTGGAGCTGGCGCGGGAGGCGGAGCGGCTCGGCTACCACCGGTTCTGGGTGTCGGAGCACCACGGCGTGCCCGGAGTGGCCGGCTCGGCCCCGACCGTGCTGGCCGCCGCCGTCGCCGGTGCCACCCGGCGCATCCGGGTCGGCACCGGCGGTGTGATGCTGCCCAACCACCGGCCCCTGGTCGTCGCCGAGCAGTTCGGCGTACTGGAGTCGCTCTTCCCCGGCCGGATCGACATGGGGCTCGGCCGCTCGGTCGGCTTCACCGACGGCGTACGCAGGGCGCTGGGCCGGGACAAGGACGACGCCGAGGACTTCGCCGCCCAACTGGAGGAACTGCTGGGCTGGTTCCGGGGCACCTCACCGACCGGAGTGCACGCCCGCCCCGCGGAGGGGCTGGCCGTGCCGCCGTTCGTGCTGGCCATGGGCGAGGGCGCGGCAGTCGCCGCCCGGGCGGGCCTGCCGATGGTCATCGGGGACCTGCGCGACCGCGACCGGATGCGCCGCGGCATCGACCGCTACCGCGCCGGGTTCCGCCCCTCCGAGTGGAGCCGGGAACCGTACGTCGTGGTCTCCGGGACCGTCGCCGTGGCCGACACCCCCGAAGCGGCCCGGCGGCTCCTGCTCCCGGAGGCCTGGTCCATGGCCCACGCCCGCACCCGGGGCGCCTTCCCTCCCCTGCCGCCGGCCGAGGAGGTCGAGGCCCGGACGATGACCGCCAAGGAGCGCGACCTGTACGACTCCGGTCTCACCGGGCACATCTCGGGCACCGAGGAACAGGTCGCCGACGAGCTGGAGTCGCTTCTCGGGGACACGGGCGCGCAAGAGGTGCTGGTGACCACGAGCACGTACGACCGCGAGGCGCTGCTCGACTCCTACGCGCGGCTCGCCCGCGTCGTCGGCGCCGGGGCGGCCACCGCCGCGGAGTAGAATCGCGGCGTTTGTCCCCCCGCCCCCACCGGTCCTACCAGCCCCACCGGTCCCGCCCAACGGCCGTCGCCGAAGACCGTACGGAGTTCCCCGCGATGCACAGCCCCCACGACCCGTACGTCCGGGTGCGCGACGCCCGCGAGCACAACCTCAAGAGCGTGGACGTGGACATTCCCCGGGACGTGGTGGCCGTGTTCACCGGTGTGTCGGGGTCGGGGAAGTCGTCGCTCGCGTTCGGGACGGTCTACGCGGAGGCGCAGCGACGCTACTTCGAGTCGGTCGCGCCGTACGCCCGCAGGCTGATCCACCAGGTCGGAGCCCCGAAGGTCGGCGAGATCACCGGGCTGCCGCCCGCCGTGTCGCTGCAGCAGCGCCGCTCGGCGCCCACGTCCCGCTCCTCGGTCGGCACGGTCACCAACCTCTCCAACTCGCTGCGGATGCTGTTCTCCCGCGCCGGCGACTACCCACCGGGCGCGCCGCGGCTCGACTCCGACGCCTTCTCGCCGAACACGGCGGCGGGGGCGTGCCCGGAGTGTCACGGGCTCGGCCGGGTGCACCGTACGACCGAGGAACTGCTGGTCCCGGACCCGTCCCTGTCGATCCGGGACGGCGCCGTCGCGGCGTGGCCGGGCGCCTGGCAGGGCAAGAACCTGCGGGACGTCCTCGACGCGCTCGGGTACGACGTGGACCGGCCGTGGCGCGAGCTGCCCGCCGAGCAGCGGGAGTGGATCCTTTTCACGGACGAGCAGCCGGTGGTCACCGTGCACCCCGTGCGGGACGCGGGCCGCATCCAGCGGCCGTACCAGGGCACGTACATGAGCGCCCGACGGTATGTGATGAAGACGTTCTCGGACTCCAGGAGCGCGACACTGCGGGCGAAGGCGGAGCGCTTCCTCACGAGTGCGCCCTGCCCGGTCTGCGGCGGCGGCAGGCTGCGGGCCGAGGCCCTGGCGGTGACCGTCGGCGGGCGCACCATCGCCGAGCTGGCCGCGCTGCCGCTCACGGAACTCGCCGGGATGCTGCCGACCGGCGGCGAGACGGCCCGGGTGCTCACCGGGGACCTCACCTCCCGCATCGCGCCCGTCGTCGAGCTGGGGCTCGGCTACCTGAGTCTCGACCGCCCGACGCCCACCCTGTCGGCGGGCGAGCTGCAGCGGCTGCGGCTGGCGACACAGCTGCGCTCCGGGCTGTTCGGGGTCGTGTACGTCCTGGACGAGCCGTCCGCGGGACTGCACCCGGCGGACACCGAGGCGCTGCTGACGGTGCTGGAACGGCTGAAGGCGGCCGGCAACTCGGTGTTCGTGGTGGAGCACCACCTCGGCGTGATGCGCGGCGCCGACTGGATCGTGGACGTCGGCCCACGGGCGGGCGAGCACGGCGGGCGGGTGCTGTACAGCGGTCCCGTCCCCGGGCTGGCCGAGGTCGGGGAGTCCGCCACGGCCCGCCACCTCTTCGACCGCTCCCCCGCTCCCGCCCGTGCGGTACGGACTCCGCGGGGCACGGTGACGGTCGGTCCGGTCACCCGGCACAACCTGCGCGGGGTGACGGCCGAGTTCCCGCTCGGTGTGCTCACCGCGGTGACGGGCGTCTCCGGCTCGGGGAAGTCGACGCTCGTCGGCGAGATCACCGAGGACCTGCCGGGAGTGGGTCGCCTGGTCTCCGTCGACCAGCGGCCGATCGGCCGCACCCCGCGCTCCAACCTGGCCACGTACACGGGCCTCTTCGACGTCGTACGCAAGGTGTTCGCGGCCACCGACGAGGCGCGGAAGAGGGGTTACGGCGTCGGGCGTTTCTCCTTCAACGTGGCCGGTGGGCGCTGCGAGACCTGCCAGGGCGAGGGGTTCGTCAGCGTCGAGCTGCTGTTCCTGCCGAGTACGTACGCGCCGTGCCCGGACTGCGGCGGGGCGCGGTACAACCCCGAGACGCTGGAAGTGGCGTACCGGGGACGGAACATCGCCGGTGTGCTGGATCTGACGGTGGAGGAGGCGGCGGAGTTCTTCGCGGACACGCCGACGGTGTCACGCAGCCTGGCCGCGCTGCTCGACGTCGGGCTGGGCTATCTGCGGCTCGGCCAGCCGGCGACCGAGCTGTCCGGCGGCGAGGCGCAGCGCATCAAGCTGGCGAGCGAGTTGCAGCGCGGGCGTCGCCGGTCCACCCTGTATCTCCTCGACGAGCCGACGACCGGTCTGCATCCGGCCGATGTCGAGGTGCTGATGCGCCAGTTGCACGGCCTGGTCGACGCCGGGCACACGGTGGTCGTCGTCGAGCACGACATGGCCGTGGTCGCGGGCGCCGACCGGGTGATCGACCTGGGGCCGGGCGGCGGCGAGGCGGGCGGCCGGATCGTCGCCGCGGGGCCGCCGGCCGAGGTGGCACGGGCGAGCGGGAGTGCCACCGCGCCGTATCTGTCCCGGGCCGTGGGCAGCGGGACGCGCCGGTGAAGGCGCTTCACCGGCGCGGGCCCTCGTGGTGACGGGCGGGGACGGTTACTCGCGGCCTCGCCGGGTGTCGTCCTCGGTGAAGGCCTCGGTGTCGGCCTCGATCCGCTCCTTGCGGACCCGGCCGCGTACCGTCTCGTCCTCGATGTGCTCCTCCGTGGTCATCCGGACGCGCTCCACCGGCACCGTCTCGGTCTCCACGACGGGGCGTTCCTCGTGCAGCGTGACCTCGTGCTCGTCCTCGCTGATCTCCGGTCCGGAGAGCGCCTCGCCACGGTTGGCGTCCGTGATCGGCTCGCGCTCCACCCGCACTTCCTCGTGGCTCACCGGAACGGTCTGCTGGACCTCTTCGGTGACCACGTACTTGCGCAGCCTGGCCCGGCCCGACTCACGCCTTTCGACGCCTACGTGCATCTGCTCCTCCGAGCGGGTCATGGCGTCGTCGCCGCGCATGTCCGTCCGGTCCGGCGTCTCCTGGTAGCCGGTCGTGCCGCCCGCCGCGCCGGCCATTCCGGCCGTACCGGCGGCTCCGGCGGCTCCGGCCGCTCCGGCCGTGCCCGTTCCCGCCGCCCAGCGGCCGTCGTCGGTCCGCTCGGCCTCGGACAGCACGCTGTCCCAGTTGATGCCGTAGTAGTCGTAGAGCCGGTGTTCCTCGGTCTCCGACAGATGGCCGCCCGCGTCGACGTCGACATTGGGCGCGCCCTTGACCTGGTCCTTGCCGTAGGGGACCTCGATGTGGTCCTGCACCAGCGCGGCGTCGCGGATGGGCACGAAGGACTCGTTGGAGCCGAACATGCCCGTCTTGACGCTCACCCACTCGGGGCGCCCGGTCATGTCGTCGAAGAAGACGTGCTTGGCGTCGCCGATCTTGTTGCCGTCACCGTCATAGACCGGATGGTCCAGGACGTTGGCGATCTCTTCACGGGTGATCATCTGGCATCACCCTCCTTCCGGAGTGCCTGCTTTCCGGATGTCCGCATCAGAGGTACGGAAACGTACGGAAGCGCACCATACGTCACAAATGCCACATACTTTTCGAAGGTGCTTTCCCCTGGGCGGCGTGGGCGAGCGAGCGACGGTCGGGGTGGCCGCCCGGTCCGATGACCGGCCGTACCTCCACCTCCGCGGTCAGCCCGCGCGCCGACGCCACCCGCCACAGGGAGGCGAGCAGGGTGTCCTCCCCGACGAACGCGGGCGCCGTACTCACCGCCCGCTCCCCGGCCCGGTACCGGATGTGGACCGGCTGGACCGGCACTCCGGCGTCCAGGGCGGCCTGGAAGACGGCCCGGCGGAAGGGCCCCTGAGCCCGTCCGCACCAGGTGCTGCCCTCGGGGAAGGCGGCGACCGCGGCGCCCGCACGCAGGGCCCGCGCGAGCACGGCGACCGTGTCCGGCAGGGCCCGCAGCCGGTTCCGCTCGATGAACAGAACCCCTCCGCGCGCGGCGAGGGGCCCCGCCACCGGCCAGCGCCGGATCTCGCTCTTGGCCAGCATCCGCGCGGGGCGCACGGCGGCGAGCAGCGGGATGTCGAGCCAGGAGACGTGGTTGGCGACGAGGAGCAGCCCGCCGGCGGGCGCGGCGGCGCCCGTGACGCGAACCCGGACGCCTGCGGCCCGCACGATCCACCGGCACCAGCGTCGCACCACCGCCGCGGGAACCTGCCTGCCGAGCGGGGTCAGCACGATCGCGATCCCGGCCAGCAGCAGAACGGCGACCGCCGTCAGCCGCAGCACGGCGCGCGGTACGGCGGCCGCCGCCCGGGACGGCTCCACGCACGCCCCGGGGGTGCAGGGCGCGGCGGGCAGCCAGGCGCTCATCAGGCCGGGACGAGCGAGAGGAAGTGCCGCAGATAGCGCGGGTCGACCCGGCTCATCGGCAGCAGCACGTAGAGGTCGGCGACGCCGAAGTCCACGTCGTGCGCGGGTTCCCCGCAGACCCAGGCGCCGAGGCGGAGGTAGCCGCGCAGCAGGGCCGGCAGTTCGGTACGGGCGGCGGGCGCCGCGGTGCGCGGGACCCACGGGAGCAGCGGCCGTACCCGGAACTCCTCGGGGGCCAGGTGCTTGGCCCGCACCCGGTCCCAGGTGCCCGCGGCCAGGGTGCCGCCGTCGGCGAGCGGGATGGAGCAGCAGCCCGCCAGCCACTCGTGGCCCTGGTCGGTCATGTAGCGGGCTATGCCGGCCCAGATGAGCCCGATGACGGCACCGTCGCGGTGGTCGGGGTGCACGCAGGACCGGCCGACCTCGACCAGCCCGGGGCGGATCGCGTCCAGCGCCGCGAGGTCGAACTCGCTCTCCGCGTACAGCCGCCCGGCGACCGCCGCGCGCTCCGGCGGCAGCAGTCGGTAGGTGCCGACGACCTGCCCGGTCGTCTCCTCCCGCACCAGCAGGTGGTCGCAGTAGGCGTCGAAGGGGTCGACGTCGTACCCGGGCTGCGGGCTCGCCAGCAGGGCACCCATCTCCCCGGCGAACACCTCGTGCCGCAGCCGCTGCGCGGCCCGCACGTCCTCCTCGTCGCGGGCGAGGGCGACGGTGTAGCGGTGGGGTGCGGCGGGCTTCGGGGGGCGGTCCGCGGTCAGTACGCCGGTCATGGCACTCTCCTGGTCACGAGCGGGGGCGGCGACGGCGGGCCGACGGTGTACGGTCCGCCGCACCTGTTCTTCCGCTGCCGGTTGGCCGGTGCGTGACCTGGGCCGGGAGAGTGGATGTTGGGCTGTTGAATGCCAGGGGCCAAAGCGAGACGGGGCCGGGAGGAGCACCTCCCCCGGCCCCGTCCGTCCGCACCTTTCGGCGAACGTTGTGTCGGCTACCGCTTCGCCACCTTGCGCGTCGCCCGCAGCCACTCCTTGTTCATGCTGGTGATGGAGACGAGCGGAATGCCCTTGGGGCAGGCCGTCGCGCACTCGCCGGCGAGGGTGCAGCCGCCGAAGCCCTCGTCGTCCATCTGCGCGACCATGTCCAGCACCCGGGTCTCCCGCTCGGGCGCCCCCTGCGGCAGGACGTTCAGGTGATTCACCTTCGCGGACGTGAAGAGCATCGCCGCCCCGTTCGGGCAGGCCGCCACGCAGGCGCCGCAGCCGATGCACTCGGCGTGCTCGAAGGCGAAGTCGGCGTCCGGCTTGGGCACCGGGGCGGCGTGGGCTTCCGGCGCGGCACCGGTCGGCGCGCTGATGTAGCCGCCTGCCTGGATAATGCGGTCGAAGGACGAGCGGTCGACGACCAGGTCCTTCACGACCGGGAAGGCGGACGCCCGCCACGGCTCGATGTCGATGGTGTCGCCGTCCTGGAAGGACCGCATGTGCAGTTGGCAGGTGGTGGTGCGCTCGGGGCCGTGGGCGTCGCCGTTGATGACCAGCGAGCAGGCGCCGCAGATGCCCTCGCGGCAGTCGTGGTCGAAGGCGACCGGGTCCTCGCCCTTGAGGATGAGTTCCTCGTTGAGGGTGTCGAGCATCTCCAGGAAGGACATGTCGCGGGAGATGCCGTCCACCTCGTACGTGGACATGGCGCCGTCGGCGTCGGCGTTCTTCTGCCGCCATACGCGCAGGGTGAGCTTCATGCGTAGCTCCGCTGAGTGGGGTGGACGTACTCGAAGACCAGGTCTTCCTTGTGCAGGGCCGGGGCCTCGCCCGTGCCCGTGAACTCCCAGGCGGCGGCGTACCCGAACTCGTCGTCCCTGCGGGCGGCCTCGCCGTCCGGGGTCTGGGACTCCTCGCGGAAGTGACCGCCGCAGGACTCGGCCCGGTGCAGCGCGTCGAGGCACATCAGCTCGGCGAGTTCCAGGTAGTCGACGACGCGGTTGGCCTTCTCCAGGGACTGGTTGAACTCCTCGCCGGTGCCCGGGACCTTGATGCGCCGCCAGAACTCCTCGCGGATCTGCGGGATGCGCTCCAGTGCCTTGCGGAGCCCGGTGTCGGTGCGGGCCATGCCGCAGAACTCCCACATCAGCTCGCCGAGTTCGCGGTGGAAGGAGTCCGGGGTGCGGTCTCCGTCGACGGAGAGGAGCAGGCCCAGCCGGTCCTCGGTCTCGGCCAGCACCTCCTGCACCACCGGGTGGCCGTCGTCCACCTCGTCCTTGTGGGGATTGCGGGCGAGGTAGTCGTTGATGGTGGCCGGCAGGACGAAGTAGCCGTCGGCCAGGCCCTGCATCAGCGCGGAGGCGCCGAGCCGGTTGGCGCCGTGGTCGGAGAAGTTGGCCTCGCCGACGGCGAACAGGCCGGGGACGGTGGTCTGGAGGTCGTAGTCGACCCACAGCCCGCCCATCGTGTAGTGCACGGCGGGGTAGATCCGCATGGGGACCCGGTACGGGTCCTCGTCGGTGATCCGCTGGTACATGTCGAAGAGGTTGCCGTACTTGGCCTCGACGGCCCCCCGGCCCATGCGCTTGATGGCGTCGGCGAAGTCCAGGTACACGCCCTGGCCGCCGGGGCCTACTCCCCTGCCCTCGTCGCAGACGTTCTTCGCGGCGCGGGAGGCGATGTCACGGGGCACCAGGTTGCCGAAGGACGGGTAGATGCGCTCCAGGTAGTAGTCGCGCTCGTCCTCGGGGATCTTGTTCGGCGGACGGTCGTCGCCCTTGGCCTTCGGCACCCAGATCCGGCCGTCGTTGCGCAGCGACTCGCTCATCAGCGTCAGCTTGGACTGGTGGTCGCCGGTGCGCGGGATACAGGTAGGGTGGATCTGCGTGAAGCAGGGGTTGGCGAAGTAGGCACCGCGCCGGTGCGCCCGCCACACGGCGGTCGCGTTGGAGTTCATGGCGTTGGTCGACAGGTAGAAGACGTTGCCGTAACCACCGCTGGCGAGGACGACCGCGTCCGCGAAGTACGTGTCGATCTTCCCGGTGACCAGGTCCCGGGCGACGATGCCGCGCGCCCGGCCGTCCACGACGATCAGGTCGAGCATCTCGGTGCGCGGGTGCATCTCGATGTTCCCGGCCGCGATCTGCCTGCTGAGCGCCTGGTAGGCGCCGAGCAGCAACTGCTGACCCGTCTGGCCCCGGGCGTAGAACGTACGGGAGACCTGGACGCCGCCGAAGGAGCGGGTGTCGAGCAGGCCGCCGTACTCGCGGGCGAAGGGCACGCCCTGGGCCACGCACTGGTCGATGATCTCGACCGAGATCTGCGCGAGGCGGTGCACGTTGGACTCGCGGGAGCGGAAGTCGCCGCCCTTGACGGTGTCGTAGAACAGGCGGTGGATCGAGTCGCCGTCGTTGCGGTAGTTCTTCGCGGCGTTGATGCCGCCCTGCGCGGCGATGGAGTGGGCGCGGCGCGGGGAGTCCTGGTAGCAGAACTGGACGACGCGGTAGCCCTGTTCGGCGAGGGTCGCGCCGGCCGAGCCGCCCGCGAGGCCGGTGCCGACGACGATGACCGTCTGCCCCCGCCGGTTGGCGGGGTTGACCAGCTTGGCCTCGAAACGGCGGGTGTCCCAGCGTTCGTTGACGGGTCCGGCGGGGGCCTTGGTGTCGGCGACCGGCTCACCGGTCGGGTAGTCGGCGTAGGTTGTCATGTCAGCTCACCACTCCGGTCATGACGCCCACGGGTACGGCGACGAAGCCGACCGTGAGCAGCAGCGCGAGGACGTTCGCGACGGTCTTCAGGGCGCGGTCGCGGGTGCGGCTGCCGGCGCCGAGGGTCTGGGCGGCGCTCCAGAATCCGTGCCGGATGTGCATGCCGACGGCGAGCACCGCGACGATGTAGATGACGTTGCCGTACCAGGTGGAGAAGGTGTCCACGACGTTCTGGTAGGGCTTGCCCGTCTCGAAGCCGCCGGGGTGCACGGTGCCGGTGGTCAGGTCCAGGATGTGCCAGACGATGAACAGGGCGAGGATGATCCCGCCCCAGCGCATGGTGCGCGTCGCGTAGCTGGCCCGCTTCTTCTTGTGCACGTACTTGCTGGGCCGCGCCTTGATGTCGCGGCGGCTGAGCTGGTACGCGGAGACGGCGTGGGCGACGACGGCGACGACCAGCACGACGCGGATCACCCACAGCGTCCACTCGTAGTGCATGAACGGTTCGCCGACCGTGCGCAGCCAGTGGGCGTACTCGTTGAACTCGCTCGTCCCGAAGAAGATCTTCAGGTTCCCGATCATGTGGGCGACCAGGTAGAGCAGCATGACGAGACCGCTGACCGCCATCACTGTCTTCTTGCCGACGGTCGAGTCCCACACGGTGCGCGCCATGGACGGCCGTCGGTCCGTCCGCGTTGCCAGAGCCATGGCACAGGACGCTACGGGGCCGAGGGCCCATCGGTCCAAGACATGGTCTGCCTGGTTTCCATAGGCTGTAGCTATCGGACACGTATGCTCGGGGTATGCAGTTGCAGCAGCTCCAGTACTTCGTGGCGGTCGCCGAGACCCGGCACTTCACCCGGGCCGCGGAGACGGTCCACGTGGCCCAGCCGTCGCTGTCCCAGCAGATCAAGGCGCTGGAGCGGGAGCTGGGCGCCGACCTGTTCCTGCGGGCGCGGGGCAACATCACGCTCACCGACGCCGGGGAGGCCCTGCTGCCGCTGGCCCGGCGCATCCTGGCCGACGCGGACACGGCCCGCCACGAGGTGCTGGAGCTGGCGCAGCTGCGGCGCGGGCGGGTACGGCTGGGCGCCACGCCGAGTCTGTGCACCGGTCTGCTGCCGGACGTGCTGCGTGCCTTCCACGACCGCTATCCCGGCATCCAGCTCATGATCGAGGAGGGCGGCTCGCACGACCTCGTCCGGGAGCTGGCGCGCGGCGCGCTGGACCTGGCGCTGGTCGTACTGCCGCTGCCCACCGCGTCGCCGGCGCTGACCACGGTGGAGCTGCTGCGGGAGGACCTGGTCGTGGTGTCGTCCCCCGAGTCGCCCCGGCCGGGCGGCGGGCGGCGGGCGGTGCGCATCGCCGACCTGGAGGGCGAGCGGCTGGTGATGTTCCGGCACGGGTACGACCTGCGGGAGCTGACCGTGGCCGCGTGCCGCGCGGAGGGCTTCGAGCCGGACTTCGCGGTCGAGGGCGGGGAGATGGACGCGGTGCTGGGGTTCGTGCGGGCGGGGCTGGGGATGGCGGTCGTGCCCCGGATGGTTGCGGCGCGGTCGGGGCGGGGGCTGCGGGTGACTCCGTTGGCTCGGCCGGGATTGTACCGGACGATCGCGCTCGCCCATCGCAGCGATGTGGCTCCGCCTCGGGCGGCTCGGGAGTTGCAGCGGATGTTGCTTGAGCGGTGACCCTCCCGGGAGGGTGCGGGCAGGGCCCCGGTCGCGTCGTAGGGGTGCGGTGTTCGTTCGGGGGTGCGGGTGCTCTGTGGCTGAGCGCGCAGTTCCCCGCGCCCCTTCAGGGCGTTGCCCGCACCCTTCTCACATCGTCATGTTCCCTACGCCGTCGCGTCCACCAGGGCCAGTTCGTGCAGACGGTCCGGTGGGCCCGGGCGGGCGTAGTACCAGCCCTGGGCCGTGTCGCAGCCCAGTATGCGCAGTTGCTCGGCCTGGGCGCCGGTCTCGACGCCCTCCACGGTGACCGCGAGGTCCAGGCTGTGGGCCAGGGCGACGATGCCCTCGACGATCTTGAGGTCGACGGGATCGGCCGGGAACTGCTGCATGCTCTGGGTGAAGGAGCGGTCCAGCTTGAGGACGCTCACCGGGAGCCGCCGCAGGTTGGCCAGGTTGGAGTAGCCGGTGCCGAAGTCGTCCAGCGCGATGTCGACGCCCATCTCGGCCAGCCGGCGCAGCGGTTTGAGCAGGTCGTCGTCGGCGCCGATCAGGGCCGACTCCGTCACCTCCAGGCACAGCGCGTCGGGCGCGACCCCGGTCCGCTCCAGGATGTCGACGGTGTCCTGGACCAGGCCGGGGTGGGTGAGCTGGCAGGGCGAGAGGTTGACGTTGATGCGCAGCGGGCCGGCGGCGGTCGTCTCGCCGTACCGCTCCCGCCAGGCGCGGGCCTGGCGCACCGACTGTTCCAGCACCCAGCGGCCCAGCGGCACGATCAGTCCGGTGTGCTCGGCGAGCGGGATGAACCTGTCGGGGCCGAGCACCCCGTGCTGCGGGTGCAGCCAGCGCACCAGGGCCTCGGCGCCACGCACGCTGCCGTCGCCGAGGTGCACCAGCGGCTGGTACTCGATGAAGAACTCGCCCCGTTCCAGGGCGGCCGGCAGCGCGGTCGTCAGGCCGTGCCGGGTGATGACGCGGGCGTCGGCCTCCGGGTCGGCCAGCTCGTAGCGGTTGCCGCCCGCCGACTTGGCCCGGTACATGGTGATGTCGGCGCTGCGCAGTACCTCGGCCGGGCTGCGCTCCCCGGCCGGGCCCTCGACGATGCCGATGCTGCCGCGCACGGTCAGCTCGCGGCCGTCGACGCTGATCGGGGCGAGCAGCGCGTTCATGATCCGCCCGGCGAGTTCGTCGACCTCGTGCCGGGTGCCGGGGCCGGTGGTCAGCGCCACGAACTCGTCGCCGCCGAGCCGGGCGACCATCTCGCCGGGCGCGGTGGCGCAGGACTGCAGACGGTCGGCGACCTCCACGAGCAGCCGGTCGCCGGCCGCGTGGCCGAGGCTGTCGTTGACGGTCTTGAAGCCGTCGAGGTCCAGGTAGCACAGGCCGAAGCGCTGTCCCGGGCCCGCGTTCAGAGCCTTCTCCAGACGTTCGAAGAAGAAGCTGCGGTTGGGCAGGCCGGTGAGCGCGTCGTGCGTGGCCTCGTAGCGCAGCCGCAGGTTGAGCAGCCGGCGTTCGGTGGTGTCCTCCATCAGCGCGAGCTGGTACTGCGGGGTGCCGTCGGCGTCGCGCAGCAGGGAGACGGTCAGGTTGGTCCACAGGACCGTTCCGTCGGGCCGGTAGAAGGCCTTCTCCAGGTGGTAGGCCTCGCGCTCGCCGCGCACCAGCTCGTCGTAGAGCCGCCAGGTCTGGGGCGCGTCGTCGGGGTGCGACCACTCCCTGACGTTGCGACCGCGCAGCGTCGGGTCGGCGACGCCGAACATACGCATCAGGGCCCCGTTCACCTGGAGGACGTTGCCGTCCAGGTCGGCGATGCCGATGCCTATGGCGGCGCCCTCGAAGACCGCGCGGAAGCGGGCCTCGCTGGCGTGCAGGGCCTCGGCCACCACACCCTGCGCCCGCAGGGCGGCCTGCGCGATGGCCTCCTGTTCGGCGAGGGTCCGGGCGCGCAGCGCCGCGGCGAACCCGGCCGCCATGGCGTGCTGCATCCGTGCCGAACGGGCCCGCAGGGCCTCGGGGTCGCCGTCCTCGCCGCAGTAGAGCACGAGGTAGGCGTCGACGCAGTCCAGCGTCCGGGCGAGCGCCTCGGGGTCGGTGCAGTGGGAGTCGACGAGCGCGGCGCCGACCGCCCTGGCCTCGTCCGCGTCGAGGCTCCGCGCCCGCAGCACCTCGCTCAGCCGGCGGGCCAGCGGCAGCAGTTGTTCCTCGAACTCGGGCCGGGTCGACGACGTCGAGGTCACCGGGAACACCGCCCGGCTCCAGATCGTCGCGAACCGGCGCAGTCTGTCCTCCGGCCCGTCCGGCTCCGCGATCACGCCGTACGCCCCACGCCGGCGAACCCGGAGAACGTATACGGGTCCTCGTCCTCCGGCGCCTCCCCGGGCCGCCAGCGCGGCATCGGAACCAGTCCGGGTTCCACCATGTCGTACCCCTCGAAGAACCGCGCGATCTCCTCGCGCGAACGCATGATCAGCGGATTGCGGATGTCCTTGTACACGTCCACCGCGCCCCCGGCCCGCTCGGCGGGCAGCGGGATTCCCTCGTAGGAGGCGTGCGTGAGCACGAGCAGGCTGCCGGGCGCGAGCGCGTCGCTCAGCTCGGCCACCGCCGCATACGGGTCGTCCGCGTCTTCCACGAAGTGCAGTATGGCAACCAGCAGCAGGGCCACCGGCCGATTCAGGTCGATCAGCCGCTCCACCTGGGGGCTGGCGAGGATCTCCCGCGGCTTCAGGAGGTCGGCGGCGACGACGTCCGCGTCGTCGTTGCCCGCCAGGACGGCCTCGCTGTGCGCGACCGCCACCGGGTCGTGGTCGACGTACACGACGCGGGCGCCGGGGCGGCTGCGCGTGGCCACCTCGTGGACGTTGCCGAAGGTGGGGATGCCGGAGCCGATGTCCAGGAACTGGTCGATGCCCTCGTCGGCCGCGAAGCGCACGGCGCGGCGCATGAACGCCCGGTTGGCCTGCATGATCTTGGGGAGGCCCGGCATGAACTCCATGGCCCTGCGGGCCGCTTCCCGGTCGACCTCGAAGTTGTGCGAACCGCCCAGGTAGAAGTCGTAGATCCGGGACACGCTGGGCACCGAGATGTCGATGCTGCGAGGGGCCCAGGCGGGACGCTCCATCTAGCTCTCCAAGGCATTGGCGATCCGGTGTTCGAGCTGAGGCTACTGATCGCCTGCCAAACGGGCGAGCCCAAACGGAAATTGACCGTCCGTTCCCGGTCACTGCCTGCGGCACGTGCCGCCTGCCAAGGCACACCAAAACGCGCGAACGGGACCGTCCCCTCCGCCTGGGTGCGGAGGGGACGGCCCACGGTCGCGCGCCGAAGGCCGGCGGGCGGGAGTCCGCTACTTCTTCGGCGCGCCGACCGGCTTTCCGTCGGGCGAGACGGCGTACCAGGTGCCGCCGACGCCCTGACCGTTGGTGTCGCCGGCCTTCTTGTCACCGGCGAAGGTGTAGATCGGCCAGCAGTCGACCGTCTGCTGCTCGGCGCCGTCGGGCCGGGTGAAGGTCATCAGGTCCTTCTTGACGACGCCCTCCGTGTCATCGGGCTCCACGGGCGCGACGACCGGCCACTTCTCCAGGCAGGCGCCGGTGCAGGCCGACACGGGCTTCGGCCAGGCCTCGTCCTTCATGAAGCGGTAGACGGTCATGCCGTTCTTGTCGACGACGATCTCGCCGAGCTTCGGATCGTTGCGGGTGGACAGTCCGGGCTGGTCGGCGGCCTCGGCCTTCTTGCCGTCGGCGGCGAGCGCGTACCACTTGCCGCCCACGCCCTGGCCCTTGACGTCTCCGGCGGCGGTGTCCTTGGCGTAGCGGTACGCCGGCCAGCCGCCGATGGTCAGCTGTTTGGTGCCGTCGGGGCGGGCGACCTCGCCGAGCAGCGCCTTGTCGATGCCCTCACCGGCGAGGGCGTCGTCCGCGGCCACGGGCGGCCAGGCGGTGGCGCAGTCGTTCTCGCACGTCGTCTTGGGCGGCTTGGCGGTGTCCGCGTCGAAGCGGTAGAGGGTGCGGCCCGCTCCGTCGGTCACCAGCTCGCCGATCTCCGCGTTGGTGGAGACGGACAGCTTGCCCGCGGACTCCGGCGGGCTCGCCGACGCCTTCGCGCCGCCCGTGCCGGTCCCCAGTCCGTCGCCGGCCCCGGCCCCCGCTCCGATGTCGCCGACGTCGCCGGGCGCGGCCGTGGCGCCCACGTTCTGGCTGCCGGTGGCGCCGCCGCCGTCCTGGCCGCACGCCGTCGTCAGCGCCAGCACCACCGCAGCGCTCGCCACGAGTGAGGCGCTCCGCCAGGAGGTCTTCATCGTCAATCCCCGATCGTCACGAAGGTGTTGGGGCGGCCGCTGCGCCGCCGCACGACACTGGGTACGCATGGCGCTGCCGGTTGTGTTCAACGGGGCCGCGGTTTTCTTTCCCGGCCGGACCACTACGGCGACCGCGCCGGCGACCACCACGGTCTCGCCCGACGAGCGGCGGACCCCCTCGGCCTGCGTCCCGCGCCCGCAACGCTCCCGCTCGTACACACGTGCACCTCCTTGGCGGCAGAGGTGTGCGCTGGTCAAACCGCTGGTCGGCCCGTGTCCCTCCTTCGGGGCAATCGTCCGGTAATCGGGCGTGGCCCGTCGCGGCAGGCTCCATGATCTGCGTCGTGCATGGACCCGAACCGACCCGATCCGCCTCTGCCGGACGGGTGTTGGCCCTGGTGACGCTGACGTTCACACTCGTCGGCGTACCGGTCGGCCCGGCGCAGGCCGACGCCTGCGCGTATGCGTCGACCGGACCGGGCGGCACCGACGCGGTTGCCGTCGCCGGGAGCGACTCCTGGCCCACCTTCCCGCCGTGCCCCGAGCCCTCACCGACGCCCACGCCGACCCCGCCACCCAAGCCACCACCGCCACCACCGCCTCCGCCTCCGCCTCCGCCGGAGCCCACTCCCCCGCCGCCCCCCGCGCCGAAGCCTCCCCGGCCGACGCCGCCCGAACCGAAGCCCGAGCCGCCGCCTCCGCCGCCCCCGGTGCCGGCCCGGCCCGCCCCGGCACCGCCCCCCAGCCCCACCCCTACGCCGACCCGTCCCGCGCCCCCCGCGCCCGCCCCGTCGTCGGCGACGCCCACGCCGCGGCCGTCGCTGAGCCCGGTGCACTACCCGCGCTACCGCGCCGCCCGGCCGCAGCAGCGGTCCTCGCGCGGGGCCACGTCGCCGCTCGTCTTCGTCCTGCTCATCACGGTGCCCGCGGTGGTCGCCGTCGCCGCGCTCCGTGCGCGCTGATCCTCTGGAGCATCTCTTGCCGGAATGGCTTGTTCTCACCCTCGCGATGCTGGCGGCCTGTGTCGTGGTCGTCATCATCACCCTCGTACGGCACCGCAGGGCGGACGACGACGAGGACATCACCGAGACCCCGGACGTCATCGAGTACATGACGATGTGGATCGGCGTGGTGTACGCCATCGTCCTGGGCCTGGCCATCGCCGGTGTCTGGGAGGCCCGTAGCGCCGCCCAGGACCACGTACAGGCGGAGGCGGTCGCGCTGCACGAGATCTCGGAACGCGTCCGGGTCTATCCGCCCGACGTCCGTGACCGCATCCGGGAGGATGTCAACGCCTATGTCGGACACGTCGTCACCACCGAGTGGAAGACCATGGCCGACCGGGGCGAGGTGACCGAGCGCGGCACCGAACTCCTCGACCGCGTCCGCGCGGACGTCACCGACTACGAGCCGAGGACGGACTTCGAGGCCCAGGCGTACCAGCCGCTCGTCGACCAGGTGACCGCGGCGGACCAGGCCCGCATCTCCCGGGCGGAGTCGACCGGGGCGACCATGCCGGGCGTGGTGTGGTTCGGGCTCGTCGCGGGAGGCGTCATCACGGTCGGCATGGTCTTCGCCCTGCAGATCCGGCGTACGGCACGCGAACTGATCCTCGCCGGGCTGTTCTCGGCGCTGATCGCCTTCCTGCTCTTCCTGATCTGGGACTTCGACGCACCGTTCAGCCGCGGCGTCGCGGCGTCGACGGATCCGTTCCTGAACCTCTTCCCGGGCGCCAAGGACTGAGGCGTCCACGCGAACGGCTCTCTACGGGCGTCCCCCGGCGGCCCCTGCACCGGGCACCCGCCGGGGGACGCCCGACACGCCGTCACCGTCCCCTGAGCGGCCCACACACTTGCCCCATTCGCGCGACTGCGATCGCGCCGACGCGCCCGGCTTCCTAGCGTTTCGGACATCGAGGTGCATTTCTGGCGCGAGCGGAACAGGTCCGCCGCTGCTCCTCGGGGACCCGGAGGATTCACCATGCGCGCGATACCCGCCGCCTCGGTCGCTCTGCTGGGCGTCGCCGCCCTTTCCGCCTGCGTACCGGCCGGGGCTGCCGTAGGGGGCAGCAGTTCGACGTTCGGCTTCACCGTCCACCCCGCCGCGGTCGCGCCGGGCGGCGAGGTCACGCTGGGGGTGGGCCGCGCTGCCGGCGGCTGCCGGGGACGCGTCACGGTCTCGTCGGCGGTGTTCGACACGGTCACCATCCCGCGGCACGAGTCGTCCGCGACGGCACAGGTGGACCGGGACGCCAGACGCGGGGCGGTCTACCAGGTGACGTTCGCCTGCGCCAAGACGACCGGAACCGTGAACCTGACCATCGCGGGCCACCACTCCGACCACCCCACGCACGAACCCCGCCACCCCTCCAAGGGCGTGCACGCAGGCGAGGGCGGCAGCGTCGCCGGGTTCGACGTGACGGAGATCGGGCTCGGCGCCCTGCTCATCGCGGGCTCGGTCGGCGCGGCCTACCACCTCTCGCGCCGCCGCTCCGGCGAGGACGGCGTCTGACGCCTCCCCGCCCCGCATTCCGGACAGGAGTTCGCCCCGGATCCGCAACGGGTCCGGGGCGAAGCCCTGTCGACGTGCGACGCGCGATCCGGCCGTGCGACGCCGGCGCGCGGTCCGAAGGGGCCGTACGGACCCGCCTGTGAAGGCGAGCCCGTACGGTGACGGACGAAACGGACGGGGACGGTTCAGACCCTCCGCTCGGCCCGGCGGCGCATCCAGAACAGGCCGCCACCGGCGACGGCCGCGGCGACGAGCCCGCCGCCGATCGCGATGTCGGTCGGGGTCGCCCCGCTGGAGCTGCTGCCGCCGATGCCGCCGCGGACGCCGCCGATGACGGTGAAGGCGGCCGGACGCGTCAGTCGCCTGCCGGAGCAGTTGACGGTGATGTCGTACGAGCCCGGCCGGGCGTCCTCCTTGATGGTGGCGGTGCCCTTGGAGGTCTCGTTGGCACCCTTGACCGGGGTCAGGTGGGTCGTCCGGAACGCGTCCGAGGTCATCGTGCCGCCCTGCGGGCAGCCGTCGACCGTGACGGTCATCTGGCCGCCGCGGGCGATCACGCTGGGCAGGGCGACGATGTTGGACGGCTGGTTGTGGTCGCCGCCGGCGGTGGCCGTGGGGGCGGCCAGCCCGAGGACAGCGACCGCGGCGCCGGCTGCCGCGAGGGCACGAGTGTTACGCATGTGATCCTCCGCGGAAGACGCCCCGGGTCCCGTCCCCGGTCGATCGGCGAGAAAGCGCCTCCCAGAAAGACCCTCAGTTGACCTGCGCCGAGCCGCATTTCGGGAATGGTCCGTCCTGGTGAGGGGGCATACCGGGCCGGTGGCGCGCGAGTGGATATCGCCGCAGGTCACGGACCGTCAGGAATTTCCTGCCGGGGAAATCCCGGATGGCTCACGGAAGGGCGTGCGCGCCACCCGTTCGCCGCCGCCCCGTCGCCGGTCGGGCGCACGGCGCTTAGCGTGCTCGTATGCGCGAATGGCACGGCGACGGCCGGGTCGAGAGGGGATGGCGAATGTATGAGCCCGAGTTGGCCGAAGAGGAGGAGCACCGGAGGAAGCGCGCTCCCTGGGGCGTGATAGCGCTTGTTCTGCTGACCGGGCTCGCGCTCATCCGGAACGGTTCGGGGGAATTCGACGCGGGCCCCCCGCAGCCGGCGTCGGCCGCCGCCTCGGACACCCGCGTCGCAGGGGGCGACGGCGCCGCCGCGGGCCTCACGCCGCTGCCGTACTCGGTGCCCGACCGGGTCGGCATTCCCGCCATCCAGGTGGACGCGCCGATGATGCCGGTCGGTCTCGACGCGGACGGCTGGGTCGGCGCGCCGCCGCCCGAGGACCCGAACCTGGCCGGCTGGTTCACCGGCGCGGTCACCCCCGGGGAGAAGGGCACCGCGGTCGTCGTGGGCCATGTCGACAACCAACAGGGTCCCGCCGTCTTCTACGGGCTCGGGGCCCTGAAAAAGGGAAACAAGGTCGACGTGCACCGCCAGGACGGAAAGACGGCGGTCTTCGAGATCTACGGCATCGAGGTGTTCGAGAAGGACGATTTCCCCGGCGACCGGGTGTACGCCTCCAAGGGCAGCCCCGAATTGCGGGTCATCACCTGCGGTGGCGGTTTCTCCAAGCAGAACGGATACGAGGGGAACGTCGTCGCCTTCGCCCGCATGACCGGGGTCCGCTGAGCGTGCCCCGGCCGGGCGGGCGTCGCGGGCGTCAGACGTAACGCCGCCGGGGAACGGTGAGGTGGTAGCCGGAGTCCAGCAGCTCCGGCAGGTAGGAGCGCAGGGCGCGGACACTCTGCGAGCGGTCGCCCCCGGCGTCGTGCGAGAGCACCACGACGCCGGGGGCGGCGCCGTCCTCGACCCGGTCGACGATGGTGCCGGTGCCGGGGGTGGTCCAGTCGAGGGTGTCCACGGTCCAGGCGAGCGGTTCCATGCCGAGTTCGGCGCCGAGCTGGAAGGCGGCGCGGTTCCACGCTCCGTAGGGGGCCCGGAACCACCGGGGCGGCTCGCCGTAGGCCTGCTCGACGACCTCGCTCGTGCGCTCCATCTCGGAGCGGATACGGCGCCGGCCGAGGCTGGTCAGCAGCGGGTGGGACCAGGTGTGGTTGCCGACGACGTGCCCTTCGTCGGCCATCCGGGACAGCAGGTCCCTGTTGTAGTCCGCCATCTCACCGCACACGAAGAACGTCGCGCGCACGTCGTACTTCGCCAGCGTGTCCAGGATGTCCGGGGTGTAGCGGGGGTCGGGTCCGTCGTCGAAGGTGAGCAGCATGGTGCGGCCCCGGCCCGACACGCGCAGGATCGGCTCGCTGCGCACCGGGGTCCGCGCGGGCGCGGCACGCGGCGCACCGTATCCGGTCAAGGGCTGCAGGCGGTACGCGGAGGGCTTGAGCGGGCGGTGCGCCGGGGAACCCGGGGCGGGGGCGACCGGCCGGGCCGGGCCGTCCCTCAGGGCCACCGCGAGCGCGCCGGCGGTGCCTGCCGCTCCCACGGCCGCGGCGCCGGCGAGCAGTGCGCGGCGTCGTGTCAGCAACTGATCCTTCTTCATGACTCATCAGTCGCCCGGCCACGGTCCGGCGCACCTGAGCAACACCGGTGCGGCGGCACGAAACCACCCGCACGGCCCAAGATCACGAGCGACCGGATAGCCTCGCCGCGTGACGGAACAGCACTCCCAGCAGTTCGAACGGGGCACGGACGGGCCGAAGGTCATCGTCGCCGGGGTCGACGGCTCCGACTCCTCGCTCCGGGCGGCGGCGTACGCCGGCGGTCTGGCCCGGCGGCAGCGCGCGCTGCTCGCCGTGGTGTACGTGCAGCCGGTGCTGGCGTCGGGCGCGGCGCTCGGGGCGCCGGTGGCGGAGACGACCGACGAGATCGCCGAGGACCTGGTGGCCCAGATCCGGGAGGCGACCGAGCGGTCCAAGGGGGTATTCGACGTGCGCTGGGAGTTCCACACCTTCCGCGGCGATCCCTACAACGGGCTGGTCAAGGCGGCCGACGAACTGAAGGCCGACGCCGTGGTGGTGGGCGCCTCCGAGCAGGCCGGACACCGGATCGTCGGTTCCGTCGCGGTGCGGCTGGTGAAGGCGGGTCGCTGGCCCGTGACAGTGGTGCCCTAGGGGCGTCGTTCGGATCTTGCCGGGGTCGCGGCCGGTTGCAGGGCACCGTTGCCCGGAGTCGGCCTGATCCGAACGACACCCCCTGGCACCGGCGGGTGCGGTGCGTGCGTCGTGGCTTCCGTCGCGGGCGGGTGTGAGTCATCATGATCCACCGTCAGCCGTTTGCCGTTCACAAAGAGGTGAGGCGCGTGGCCGGGTTCCGCATGGGCGAGGGCGTTCTCCGCCGCAAACCCATCGAGCATATCGAGGACACCGAGGGCGGGGAGGGCACCGGCCTGCAGCGGACGCTGGGGCTGTGGCAGCTGACCGCGATCGGCGTGGGCGGCATCATCGGGGCCGGGATCTTCACCCTGGCCGGCACGGTCGCCAACGGCACGGCGGGACCGGCGGTCCTCGTCTCCTTCCTCATCGCGGGCGTCGCGAGCGCGGCGGCGGCACTGTCGTACGCCGAGTTCGCCGGGATGATCCCGAAGGCGGGTTCCGCCTACACCTACGGATACGCGGTCCTCGGTGAGCTGGCGGGCTGGTTCATCGGCTGGGACCTGCTCCTTGAGTACACGGCGATCGTGGCGGTCGTCGCGATCGGCATCTCGGGCTACTTCAGCTTCCTGGTGGGCGAGATGGGCGCCGACATCCCGAACTGGATGCTGGGCGCGCCGGGTACCGGGGACGGTCACCGGGTCGACCTGTTCGCCGCGCTGCTGTGCCTGCTGATCGCGTACCTGCTGAACCTGGGGATCAAGAACGCGGCCCGCTTCGAGATGGTCGTGGTGGTGCTGAAGGTTCTGGTGGTGCTGCTGGTGATCGGGGTCGGCGTCTTCCACATCGACACCTCGAACTACAACCCGTTCTTCCCGTACGGGGTCGGCGGTGCGTTCACCGGTGCGGCGACGGTGTTCTTCGCGGTCTTCGGCTACGACGCCATGTCGACGGCGGCCGAGGAGTCGAAGGACGCCCAGCGGCACATGCCGAAGGCGATCATCTACTCGCTGGTCATCTCGATGGTGCTGTACGTGGCCGCCTGCCTGGTGCTGACCGGCATGCAGAACTACAGGAGCATCGACCCGGAGAGCGGCTTCTCGACGGCGTTCAAGTCGGTGGGGCTGAGTTCCCTGGCCGACGTCATCGCGGTGGGCGCCATCATCGGCATCCTCACCGTGATGTTCACCTTCATGCTGGGCGTCACCCGCGTGTGGTTCTCGATGTCGCGCGACGGGCTGCTGCCCAAGTGGTTCGCGAAGACCCACCCGACGCGGCACGTGCCGACCCGGGTGACCTGGATCGTCGGGTTCGCGTCGGCCGCGATCGCCGGGTTCCTGCCGATCGGCGAGGCGGCCGAGCTGACCAACATCGGCATCCTGCTGGCGTTCGTGGTGGTGTGCGCGGCGGTGATCGTGCTGCGCTACCGGCAGCCGGACCTGCCGCGCACCTTCCGCACGCCGTTCATGCCGTTCGTCCCCGCCCTCGGGATCATCTTCTCGATCTGGCTGATCACGTTCCTGCAGTGGCAGACGTGGGCGCGGTTCGCCGTGTGGTTCGCGCTCGGGCTGGTGATCTACTTCGGCTACTCGTACCGGAAGTCGGAGCTGGCGCGCCGTTAGCCCGGCCTACTCCCCCATCACCAGCCCGTCCTCGGCCGCGCCCCGGCTGAGCACGACGTCGCGGATCCGGTCCCGCACGGCACGCAAGTCGGCGCCCTGCTCCAGCGCGCGGTTGAGGTTCACCACCCGGCCGGCGTCCACGTCGAACAGCTGCGGGACGAACTCGGCGCGGGTCACCCGCCAGCGTTCGCCGGGCCGGGTGGGTGGGGCGAAGGTGAAGCGGCCGATGGTCGACTGGTTGCCGCGCGGATCGCGGTCACCCTCGCCGTTGATCATCTCGCCCGCGATCTGGTCACCCATCCCGTAGATCACCCAGGTGCCGTTGACCTTCTCGTACGCCTGCGGGACATGGGCGTGGGTGCCGAGGATCAGGTCGATGTCGGGGCGGTCGCCGGTCCGGGCCGCGGTCAGGCTCTCGGCCAGGTCCAGCTGGTCCTGGTCGGGCTCGTCCTGCCATTCGGTGCCCCAGTGCAGGGACACGACGACGATGTCCGCGCCGGCCTCCCGGGCGGCCCGGGAGTCCGTGAGGATCTGCCCCTCGTCGATCATGCCGACCGCCCAGGGCTGCTCCTCGGGAATCGGGTGGCCGTTGGTGTGCAGGGTGTAGGCGAGGTGGGCGACGTCGGCGCGGCCCGCGCGCAGGACCGTCGTGGTGCGCGACTCGGCCTCGGTGCGCGCCGTGCCGGCGTGCCGTACACCGGCGCGGTCGAGGGCGTCCAGGGTGCGGCGGATGCCGTCGGCGCCGTCGTCGACGCTGTGGTTGGAGGCGGTGGAGCATCCGTCGTAGCCGGTGGCGGCCAGCGCCTCGGCCACCTGGGGCGGGGACTTGAAGAGGGGGTAGCCGCTGTAGTCGCCGTTCGCGCCGTACACGGTCTCCATGTGACACAGGGCAAGGTCGGCGCGCGAGACGACGGGTGCGGCGCCGGCGAGCATGGGGCGGAAGTCGTAGCCGGTGCCGCCCGCGTCGAAGCGGGCCCGTTCGATGATCGAGTCGTGCGGGAGTACGTCGCCGGAGGCGACCAGGGTGAAGACGCCGGTGTCCGCGGCGGACGGGGCCGGGGCCGGCCGTTTCGGCGGTTCGTGGTCGCGGGCCTGGCAGGCCGCGCCCACGGTGAGAAGGGCGGTCAGGGCCAGGGCCACCTGCCGACTGCGTGTGATCATCCGTTCACTCCGCTGGGGTCGCACACACCGATGAATAGTCACATTTACTTACAAATAGGTAATGAGGCTTACGGCGCCCCAGGCGGCTCCGACACGCCCATTAGCCCGTCCGGCGTGCGCGAACGGGGTGCACCGACCGTTCGAACGGGGTGCGCCGACCGTTCGTCGAACCGTTCGTCGACGCGATCGACCGTCCGTCGCACACCCGTGCGCGCGCCCTGTCCCCGGGCGGCGGCCTGCGATGCCATACGGCCATGACGGCCGGAATCACCCTGACGGACAGGACGAACGGGACGACCGCCGAGCACGAGCTCGCCGCACTGCAGCGCGAGCACGGCCGGCCGCTCTTCGCGTTGCTGCTGCGGCTCAGCGACGGCGACCGGCAGCGCGCCGAGGACCTCGTGCAGGAGACCCTGGTCCGCGCCTGGCAGCATCCCGAGGCGCTGCGCGCCGACGACTTCGACTCCGTACGGCCCTGGCTGCTCACCGTGGCCCGGCGACTCGCGATCGACGCGCGCCGGGCCCGGCAGGCGCGGCCCGCGGAGGTCGGCGACGCCGTGCTGGACAACGCACGGGTCTGCGCCGATCACGCCGAACGGGCCGCCGCCGCCCTGGATGTGCGCGAGGCTGTGAAGACACTCACTCCGGAGCACCGTGAAGTCCTGGTGCTGGTGTACTTCCAGGGGGCGAGTGTGGCGGAAGCCGCGGCAGCCCTCGGCATCCCGCCCGGTACCGTGAAGTCCCGCGCATACTACGCGCTGCGCGCCCTGCGCAGGGTGCTACCGGGATACGCCGCCGACCTGCGGTGAAACCGACCGTATGGTCAAACCTCCGTAAAGCGCCTTGCCCAGGACCCCGGTTGAGTAATCGGCTGTCCTCATCCGTGTTCCGGACGGGGGCCCATGACCCGGGTCGGGCGACGCGTACGCACCGGAGGAAGGCAGGAAGGGATGTTGCACAGAGGGCAAGAGAGCACGGACGGCACCGGTGGGGGCGAACTGACCGTTCCCATGGCATGGTTGTACGCCGAGTACATCGCCGACGAGCTGCTGCGGACCGGCGATCTGATGCCGCCGACGTCCTTCGAGTTCCGCGCCGGGCGCGACGCCCTGGCGCTGACCGTCTTCCTGTCCGACACCGACGACGAGCTCGGCGGCATCCGGGTCATCACCCGGCTGGAGACCTGGCTGTCGCTGACCGCCTACGACCAGCCGTGGCACGAGTGGGTGCGGGTGCGGCTGGCCGAGGTCACCGCCGACGCGATCGCCGCCGGCCGGTACTCGCCGGACCTGGAGCTGGCGCGGGACGCCTGGCGCTGGCTCCAGGAGACCGAACTGCTCGCCCCGGACCTCAACGCGGTCCCGGGCGGGGCGGTGACCGGGGAGGACGAGGGGCCGAAGGTATGGACCCCGGCGTGGGAGCTGGGGCTGCCGCTCGGACACCTGGCCATCCATCTCTTCTAGAGTCCGGGCCGGTTTCCCGGGGGCCCGGCCGGTTTCACGAACTTCTTCACGGGCGGACCAATCCACGGGCCCGGCCGCTCCGAACCCCTTGGTCGCGATTCTGTCCGTGGCTTGAGTGATTCGGCTGTCCGGTGCGTACGGGTGGGAGCAAGGAGTGACCCCACCCACACCCAACGGCACGAGGATTCGGCATGAGGTCCCTGGAAAGGCATCGTGACGTCGGCGCCTACGCGCTCGGCGTGCTGGACGAGGCGGAAGCGTTCCGCTTCGAGGACCACCTCATGGAGTGCCCCCGGTGCACGGCGCAGGTGACCGAATTCGGCCCCGCCACCCGTCAGTTGATGCTGTACCGGCGGGCGACGCCACGCCTCGTCCACCCCATGACCAGGCCCGGCCCGAGGCTGCTGGACCGACTGCTGTCCGAGGTGACCGCGCGCCGGCGGGCCGGCCGCAGGCGGGTGCTGTACGCCGTGGCCGCCGCGGTCGTGTGCGCCGCGGCGGGTCCCGGCGTCGTCATCTACGCGGGGCAGGCCGACCCGGCGGTGCGGGTCGCCGCGACCGACGAGCGGTCCGGGGTGTGGGCGCGGGTCACCACCGAGGACGAGGTCTGGGGCACCGATGTGGAACTCGAGGTCAAGGACGGGTCGGGGCCGCGCTCCTGCCGGCTGATCGCCGTCGGCCTCGACGGCACGGAGCAGACGGTCACCAGCTGGAACGTCCCCGGGCACGACGCCCGGCCGAACACCATGCACGGCGGGGCCGCCCTGCATCCCGACCAGATCGCCCGCTACGAGGTGCGCACCGCGGAGGGGGAGCACCTGGTGACGCTTCCCGCCGACTGAGTCGTCACCGCCCGTCGAGCGTCTCGCGCCGGATCCGGGCGCAGGTCTGGCCGAGCAGCCGGGAGACGTGCATCTGGGAGATGCCCATGCGTTCCGCGATGCGGCTCTGCGACCAGTCCTCGAAGAAGCGCAGGTAGAGGATGGCCCGTTCGCGCGAGGGCAGCCGGCGCACCGCCTCCTTGACGCTCTCCCGGTCGACCACCAGCTGGAAGGCGTGGTCCGTCTCCCCGAGGACGTCCGCCAGCCTCGGCCCTTCTCCGTCCGCGCCGCCGCCCGCGTTCCCGGCGTCGAGGGACAGGGCACGGTAGCTCTCGAGAGCCTCCAGTCCGTCACGGACCTGCTGCTCGGACAGCCCGGTGTGCCGGGCCAGATCGTCGACGGTGGGGCACGCGTCGCCGGGGCCGAGGGCCAGTTCCACATAGGCGGCCCGCACCCGGTCGCGCAGTTCCTGGACGCGGCGCGGCACCCGCACGTCCCAGGTGCGGTCGCGGAAGTGCCGCCGCAGCTCCCCGCGGATGGTGGGTATCGCGAACGGCTCGAACGGCCCCCTGGCCGGGTCGTACCGCCTGATCGCCTTGAGCAGTCCCAGGGCGGCGACCTGGCGCAGGTCCTCGGTGCTCTCGCCCTTGTCACGGAATCGGGAGGCCAGCCGGTGGGCCATGGGCAGCCAGACCCGGGTCAGCTCCTCCTGCAGCCGCTCCTTCTCGGGGCCGTCGTCCAGTACGGCGAGACGGGCGAAGGCCGCGGTGACGGCGTCCGGGGTGTCGGGCGCGGGACGCGCGACCGCGGCTGCGGTGGGGTGCGGGCGTGCGGCGACATGAGTCGGCATACTGCGGGGTTCCTCGCTGTGGGCTCGGTCACGTTCTCTCCGACCTTCTCTGCCCATGCACCCCTTGGCCGCATTCGGGACTTTCGTCCCTAAGTGTGCGGAACCGTAACTTTTCTCGCTGAACCGGGCGGCGCTACTTGAGCAGCCGGGACAGCCTCCGGTCCGCCAGCGGCTTGCCGCCGGTCTGGCAGGTCGGGCAGTACTGGAGCGAGGAGTCGCTGAAGGAGACCTCGCGAACGGTGTCGCCGCACACCGGACAGGGCTCGCCGGTGCGGCCGTGCACACGCAGCCCGCTCTTCTTCTCGGCCTTGAGCCGGCCGGCCGCGATGCCCCGGGAGCGTTCGACCGCCTCGGTGAGCGTGTCGCGCAGGGCGGCGTACAGCCGTGCGGTCTCCTCGTCGGTGAGCGACGCGGCGAGTCTGAAGGGGGACATCTTCGCCGCGTGCAGGATCTCGTCGCTGTACGCGTTCCCCACGCCCGCGATCAGGCTCTGGTCGCGCAGGGCGCCCTTGAGCTGCCGCCGCTCGCCTTCGAGGAGAGCGGCGAAGCGCGCCTCGTCGAAGTCGTCGGCGAGCGGGTCGGGGCCGAGCCGGGCCACGCCGGGCACCTGCCGCGGGTCGGCCACGACGTACACGGCGAGCCGCTTCTGCGTGCCCGCCTCCGTCAGGTCGAAGCCGGCGCCGGTCTCCAGGGCGACGCGCAGGGCGAGCGGACCCTTGCCGGGGCGGGGAAGGCCGCTGGGGAGGCTGTCCTTCCAGTGCAGCCAGCCCGCGCGGGCCAGATGGGTGACCAGATGCGGGCCGCCGGCGGTCTCGACGTCGAGGAACTTGCCGTAGCGGTGCACCGCGGTCACCTGGTGGCCCTCCAGGGCGGTGAGCGGAGGGGCGTACGTCTTCAGGACGCTGATCGCCACGGGCAGTACACGGACGATCTCGCGGCCGGCGAGATGCTCGGTCAGGAAGTCCCTGAGCGCCTCGACCTCGGGCAGTTCGGGCATACGTCCAGAGTGCCACCGTAGACCGACAGTGCCAGTGGGGTTCAGCCCGCGCGGTGGGACACCACGAACTCGGACCACACGCACTTGCCGCCGCCACGCGCCTCCACGCCCCACTCGTCGGCGAGCGTCTCCACCAGGAGCAGCCCGCGTCCGGAGACACCGGCGTCCCCGGCTTCGCGGCGGCGCGGCAGGGCGCTGGAGGAGTCCTCGACCTCGACCCGCAGCCGGCGGTCGGTGCCGGTGAGCAGCCGCAGGGTGACGACGGCGGAGCCTTCGGTGTGCATGAGGGCGTTGGTGACCAGTTCGTCGGCGACCAGCTCGATCTCGTCGCTCTGACCCGCGGCGCCCCAGGCGCGGACGGCGGCGCGGATCATGTGCCGGGCCTCGGTGAGGGCCTCGGGGTCGCCCGGGGACACGTGCTGCTGGAGCCGGCCGAAGGTCCGGGGAGTGTTCACCCCGTGGCGGCGCAGCAGGAGCAGCGCCACGTCGTCGTCGCCGCGGCGCTCCTCGGCCACGTCGATGAGCCGGTCGGCCAGGTCCCGTACGTCCTGCGGGCCGGAGGCGACCAGTGCCGTGAGCACTTCTATCCCCTCGTCGAGGTCGGCGCCGGGCTGCTCGACCAGACCGTCGGTGCAGAGCAGCAGGGTGTTGCCCGGGTCCAGCTCGACGGTGGAGACCGGATAGGCGAGGCGCCCGAACTCGGCGGACAGGCCGAGCGGCAGCCCGCCCTCGACGGGGACGCGGCGGCAGGTTCCGTCGCCTCGCCGCAGCAGGGGGTCGATGTGCCCGGCGCGGACCACCTGGACCACTCCGGTGCCCAGGTCGGCCTCCGCGTACAGGCAGGTCGCGAAGCGGTCGGTGTCGAGTTCGTGGAGGAAGACGGAGGCCCGTGCCATCACCGTGGCCGGGGGGTGGCCCTCGGCGGCGTAGGCGCGCAGCACGATGCGCAGCTGGCCCATGACGGCGGCGGCGTGCGTGTCGTGGCCCTGGACGTCGCCGATGACGGCGCCGACGCGGCCGCCGGGCAGCGGGATCAGGTCGTACCAGTCACCGCCGATGTCGCGCCCGAGGGCGCCGCCGATGGTCGCCGCGCGGTAGCGGACGGCGACGTCGCAGCCGGGCACGCTGGGGATGGAGCGCGGGAGCATGGCCTGCTGGAGGCCCTCGGCGAGGTCCATCTCCTGCTCGTAGAGCATGGCTCGCTGCAGGCTCTGCGCGATGCCGCTGCCGAGCGCGACGAGTACGTTGCGGTCCTCCGCGGAGAAGCCGCGCCGGTCGCTGTAGAGCAGCCCGATCGCGCCGATCGGCCGGGCCTGGGCGATCAGCGGCAGGTAGGCGGCAGCGGTGATGTTCAGGTGGGTGATGCTCTGCCACAGGCGGGGATAGCGCTCCGCGAAGTCCTCCGGCGACTCGATGAAGCGGGGGCTGAGGGTCCGTACGGCCTCGCTCATCGGGTACGGCTCGTCGATCCGGGTGACGCGGGTGCCGGGGACGAAGCTGTTGTCGGGGCCGTCGGCGACCAGCCGGATGCGGCCGGCCTCGACCAGGCCCATCACGAGGCTGGTGGCGCCCAGGCGGGTGAGGCCGTGGGTGTCCCGCAGGACCTCGATGACGTCGTCCACCGTACGGGCGTGCGCGAGTGCGGCCGTGGCGAGCTGGACGACGTTGGTGAGCCTGCGGCGGGCCTCGTCCTGCGCGGCCTGCTCGCGGCGGGCCTCGATGTCGCCGACCTCCTGGGTGGCGTCGCGGACGATGCCGATGATGCGGCGGGGGCGGCCTGTCTCGTCACGGCGGATGTAGCCCTGGGTGCGGGTCCAGCGCAGGGTGCCGTCGCGGCAGCGCAGCCGGAAGTAGGTGCCGTAGTTCTCGCTGCCGTCCTTCATGGCCTGGGCGACCAGGGCGTCCAGGCGGCTGCCCTCCGCCGCGGGAACGCGCAGGGAGAGCGACTCGGGGCGCCCGTCGTACTCCTCGGGGCGCAGGTCGAACACCTCGTAGGCCTGGGCGTCCATGTGGAACAGTCCCGTGTCCAGGTCCCAGTCGAAGCTGCCCATGCGGTTGAGCGCCAGGATCGGGTCCGGGTGGGCGGGCCAGTCGTCCGGGAGTGACGGGGCACTCGCTCCCCGATCAGCCATGGGCCCCACCTTGCCAGGATTTGCCTGATTCTTCGACTCGCTCGGCTTCTTCGGCTTGTCAGAAGACATCCGCGGGAGCGCCGTCGCCGGGCAGGTCGGGAGCGTCCGGAGCGGTCTCGGGGCCGGACTCGGTCGCGTCGCCGGTGGGTGCGTCGGCCGGGTACGGCACTTCGTGCAGCTCTTCGTACGGCTCTCCGTACGGCTCCTCGTACAGCCCTCCGGACGGCTCCTCGTACAGCCCTCCGGACGGCTCCTCGTACAGCCCTCCGGACGGCTCCTCGTACACCTCCTCGGGTGCCTGTTCCCTTACCGTTTCGCTTACCTCTTCGCTTGTCTCTTCAGGGCTCGGCGGGGCGCTCGGTGCGTCGGTCGCCTGGGTGGCGGGAGGCGAGGACGGTGCCGGAGTCGGTGTGCCGGTGGCCCACGCGGGCGTGGGCACGGGCCGGTCGTGGCGGGTGTCGTGGCCGAGCCGCCGCCCGATCCAGGTGTCGTCCACGGTGCTGACGAGGGTCAGGCCGGTGATCGCCCGGGGTGCCGGGATCACCGCGATCACCTCGGAGGGCCGGTAGCCGGGCCAGGGCGTGCCGCGGGTGACGGACTCGTCGCCGATCGCGGCCGGCGCCTTCAGCGGGTTGCCGCAGGCGCAGCGCACACGCGGCACGCCCCGGTCGTCGACGAGGACGGCGGTACCCGTCTGGAGGACCGCCTGGTATCCGGCGGCCCGGCCGTCCCGGTAGCCGTGGTTGGTGACCCGGGTGTCGGCGCGCAGTACGACCGGGGTGAGTCCCCGCAGGTAGTCGGGGAGCGCCGCCGCGGAGACCCCGGCGACCTCGGCGAAGGCGCGTGTCCGGGCCGGCTGCGCGGCCAGATGGCCGATCTGCCGGGTGACGTCGCAGCTGCCGACGTGCTGGATGCCGCCGTAGAGGCCGGGCGTCCCGCCCGAGAGGGGACGCATCCCGTCGAGGGCGACGGACGTGGCGCCCGCGGGCACGGACGGCGGCGTTCGGGTGGCCGGGGGCGGGGTAGCCGTCGAGACGGCCGTGGACTCCGTGAACGGGTCCGGGCCCTGGGCGGCGGACGGTTGGAGGTGGAGTACCGCGCCCGTGTCGGCGGCCGGGTCGCCGTCGGCACCGGCGACACCGCAGCCGGTGGCGCCGACGAGGAGCGCCACCGAGAGCAGGCAGGCGGATCCGGAGGGGCCGAGAGGTGTCCGCACCGCGCGCTCCTGTCGTTCGAAGAAGAACAAGCAATAACAATCGAGACAATCGGGCACTATTGTCTGCTTCGCCCACTCTGGTCACGCAACCGGAACGGCGGCGCACGGAGAGTGACGCACGGAGAGAGCGACGCACGCTAGGAGCGCGGCACGTGGAGTGGTTCACCGCACCCGACTACTGGCTGAGCCGACTGGTCTTCCAGCGGGCCCTGGCCGTCATGTACCTGGTCGCGTTCCTGACGGCGGCCCTTCAGTTCCGTGCGCTGATGGGCGAGCGCGGTCTGACGCCCGTGCCCCGGTTCGTCGAGCGGGTGCCGTTCAAACGGGCGCCGAGCCTGTTCCAGCTGCACTACTCGGACCGTCTCTTCGCGGTCGTGGCCTGGACGGGCTGCGCGGTGTCGGCGGCGCTGGTGGCGGGGCTGGACTCGTTGCTGCCGCTGTGGGGGGCGATGCTGCTGTGGCTGGTGCCGTGGGTGCTGTACCTGTCGATCGTCAACGTCGGGCAGACCTGGTACTCGTTCGGCTGGGAGTCTCTGCTGCTGGAGACCGGGTTCGTCGCCGTGTTCCTCGGCAACGACGAGGTGGCGCCGCCGATCGTCGTGCTGTTCCTGCTGCGCTGGCTGCTGGTCCGGGTCGAGTTCGGGGCGGGGCTGATCAAGATGCGCGGCGACGAGTGCTGGCGGAAGCTGACCTGCCTGGACCACCACCACGAGACCCAGCCGATGCCGGGCCCGCTGAGCTGGTTCTTCCACCACCTTCCCCGCCCCCTGCACCGCGCCGAGGTGGCCGCGAACCACGTCACACAGCTCGTCGTGCCCTTCCTGCTGTTCACGCCGCAGCCCGTCGCGACGGCCGCCGCGGCGCTGATGATCGTGACCCAGCTGTGGCTGGTGCTGTCGGGGAACTTCTCCTGGCTGAACTGGATCACCATCGTGCTGGCCCTGTCGGCGGTCCGTTTCCCGGCCGATCCGCCGTCCGTGTCCGCCGCGCCGCTCTGGTACGAGGTCGTGGTCCTCGCGGTGGCGGCGCTGCTGGTGTTCCTGAGCCACCGGCCGGTCCGCAACATGCTCTCCCGCCGTCAGGTGATGAACCGCTCCTTCGACTCGCTCCACCTGGTCAACACCTACGGCGCCTTCGGGACCGTCAGCCGGGTCCGCTACGAGGTGGTGATCGAGGGCACCGCCGACGAGGTGGCCCGCGAGGACGGGGACTGGCGGGAGTACGAGTTCAAGGGCAAGCCCGGTGATCCGCGGCGCTGGCCGCGCCAGTTCGCGCCGTACCATCTGCGGCTGGACTGGCTGATGTGGTTCGCCGCGCTGTCCCCGTCGTACGCCGGGTCGTGGTTCGGCACCCTGGTGGAACGGCTGCTGGAGAACGACCGGGCCACGCTGAAGCTGCTGCGCCGCTCCCCGTTCCCGCCCGACGCGCCGCCGCGCTTCGTCCGCGCCCGGCTGTTCCGCTACCGGTACACGACGTGGCACGAGCTGCGGGAAACGGGCGCGTGCTGGGAGCGTACGTATGTGCGGGAGTATCTGCCGCCGACGCGGCTGGTGGGCACGGTCCGGTGACCGTCGCGGGTGGACGGGCCCGGCCCGCCGAGCGAGCCGGGCCCGTCCCGCGCGCTACGCGCGCTTCAGCCGCAGGGTCATCAGCTGGAACGGGCGCAGCCGTACGGCGATCCGGTCGCCGTCGGCCTCGACCGTGGACTCCTCCTCGGCGAGCGGGCGTTCCAGCAGGTCGGTGACCGCCACCCCCGCGACCGGGAACCCGGCCGTCAGGGTGGCCCGAACCCGGCCGCCGTGGGCCTCGTGGAAGCGCACCACCACGTCGCCGCTGCCGTCGTCGGCCAGCTTGACGGCGGTGACCACGACCGCGTCCCGGTCGGCCGAGACCAGCGGCGCGACCTCCCCGGCGCCCGTCACGCGCCGCTCGGGCAGGTTGATCCGCCAGCCCTCGCGCACGGCGTCGCCGACGCCCGCGCCCGGCACCAGCGCGTGCCGGAACCGGTGCACGCCCTGGTCGGTCTCGGGGTCGGGGAAGCGCGGGGCGCGCAGCAGGGAGACCCTGAGTGTGGTGGTCGTACCGGCGTCGCCGTCGGTGCGGACGGTCCGGGTGACGTCGTGGCCGTACGTCGAGTCGTTGACGACGGCCACGCCCCAGCCGGGCTCCCCCAGGTGGACGAAGCGGTGGTTGCAGGCCTCGAACTTGGCCGCCTCCCAGCTGGTGTTGGTGTGCGTGGGCCGGTGGAAGTGCCCGAACTGGGTCTCGGACGCGTACCGTTCGGCGTGCACGTCGAGCGGGAAGGCGAGCTTGAGGAACTTCTCCGTCTCGTGCCAGTCGACCTCGGTGTCCACCTCCAGCCGCCGCTCCCCCGGCGCGAGCGTCAGCACCTGGGTGACGCGGGAGGAGCCGAAGGAGCGGACGATCCGCACCGAGGCGCCGTCGTCGCCGGGGGCGACCTCGTCGGCGTCGGTGAGGTCGGTGACCGTGTTGCGGTAGAACTCGTCGACGTCCCAGGCGTCCCACATGTTCGGGAAGTCGGGGTGGAGCTGGAGCAGGTTGCCCGCCCCGCCCGGCGCGATCGTCTCGCGGTCGGCGGCGATGTCGTACGCCGACACCACCAGGCCCCGGTCGTCGATCTCGACCCGCAGCAGGCCGTTGTCCAGGACGTGTCCACCGCCGGGGCGGGGGGTGAGGCCGGTGCGGCCCTCGGTGGCGGGGGTGGCGGCGGCACCCGCCCGGACACCGGCCCGGGTGTGCGGGGCGGCGTTGAAGACCAGCGGGGTGTCGCCCTCGCCGGCCAGGGCGCGCTGGGCGGCGTCGATGATCCGGTTCAGCTCGTCGGCGACCCGGTCGTACGTCGCGCGTGCCTCGCGGTGCACCCAGGCGATGGAGGAGCCGGGCAGGATGTCGTGGAACTGGTGCAGCAGCACCGTCTTCCAGACGCGGTCCAGGTCGTCGTACGGGTAGGGGAACCCGGCGCGTACGGCCGCCGTGGCCGCCCACAGCTCGGCCTCCCGCAGGAGGTGTTCGCTGCGGCGGTTGCCCTGCTTGGTCCTGGCCTGGCTGGTGAGGGTGGCGCGGTGCAGTTCGAGGTAGAGCTCGCCGACCCAGACGGGCGGCTCGGGGTTCTCGGCCTCGGCCTTCTCGAAGAATGCCCGCGGGGTCTCCCACTCGACCGTCGCCGAGCCTTCGAGGTCGCGCAGCCGGGCCGCCTTGGCGACCATCTCGCGGGTGGTGCCGCCGCCTCCGTCGCCCCAGCCGGTGGGGGCGAGGGAGTGCCGGGCGACGCCCTTGTCCTTGAAGTTCTTCGCCGCGTGGGCGATCTCGCTGCCCTTCATGGAGCAGTTGTAGGTGTCGACGGGCGGGAAGTGCGTGAAGATCCGGGTGCCGTCGATGCCCTCCCAGCGGAATGTGTGGTGCGGGAACTTGTTCGTCTGCGACCAGGAGATCTTCTGTGTCAGCAGGTACTTGGTGCCGGCCGCCTTGATGATCTGCGGCAGCCCGGCCGCGAACCCGAAGGTGTCCGGCAGCCACGCCTCGTCGTTCTCGACGCCGAACTCGTCGAGGAAGAACCGCTTGCCGTGCACGAACTGCCGGGCCATCGCCTCCGAGCCCGGCATGTTGGTGTCCGACTCCACCCACATGCCGCCGGCCGGCACGAACCGGCCGTCCGCCACGGCCTTCTTCACGCGGGCCCACACCTCGGGGCGGTGGTCGCGCACCCACGCCCACTGCTGGGCCTGCGACATGGCGAAGACGAAGTCCGGCTCGTCCTCCAGGAGGGCGGTCATGTTCGACGTCGTGCGGGCCACCTTGCGCACGGTCTCGCGCAGCGGCCACAGCCACGCCGAGTCGATGTGCGCGTGGCCGACGGCGCTGATGCGGTGCGCGGAGGGGACGGCGGGGGCGGACAGTACCCCGGTGAGGCGGGAACGGGCCTGTTCGGCCGTGCCGTTCACGTCCTGGAGGTCGACGGCGTCGAGTGCCTTGTCCACCGCGCGCAGGATCTCCCAGCGCCGCGGCGACTCCACCGGCAGCTCCGCCATCAGCTCACCGAGCACCTCCAGGTCGAGCACGAGGTGCCAGACCGTCTCGTCGAGGACCGCGAGATCCATGCGGGTGAGCGTGTACTGCGGCTCGCCGCCCGCGGTGTCCTTGTCGCCGAGCTGCGTGGGCACGAAGGGGTGGTAGTCGAGGATGACCGGGTTGGAGGCCGCCTCGACGTGCAGGCGCACCTCCTCGCCGCCCTCCGCGGGGGCGCCGATCCGCACCCACTGGTTGCGCGGGTTGAGGCCCTTCACCGGGGTGCCGTCGGGCCGGTACACCAGGCCCTCGCACTGGAAGCCGGGCATGTTCTCGTCGAAGCCGAGGTCGAGGATCGCCTCGACCGTCCTCCCGGCCCAGTGCTCGGGCACGGTCCCGGTGACGCGGAACCAGCTGGTGCCCCAGGGGGCGCCCCAGCGGGCGCCCACCTCGATGGGCTCGGGGTCGGACGCGAGCCCCTCGGCGACCGGCACGGGCTCGCCGGGGGCGTTCCACACCTCGACGTCCAACGGCACGGACTCGGGGTACACGGCGGGGCGGATGCGCTCGTCGAGGACGCGCTTGAGGCGGGCTTCGACCAGGTTGCGGTCGTCATGCATGCGGGTGCTCCGGGGTCGGTGGGGCGGGTGGTTACCAGGGGTGGGTCACGGTGACGGGGCCCGACGTGGTGTACAGCTCCCCCACGGCGCGTACTTCGAACCGTGCGGTGCGCTCGCCCTGCTCGGGGCGCAGACCGCCGGCGAACCAGGCCCGCTGGCAGGTGCCGCCGAGGAAACGGCAGGTGCCGTTGGCCAGGACGGGGTGGAGAGTTCGTCAGCTGCTTGCAGGGCAGCGTGCACGAGGGTGGTTTAACTCGATCGTGTGATCGTCGGCTTCCAGGCTTGTGACGTCATGGGCCGTTTGGGCTAACGTAACCGTGCGATCTGGGACGTCGGGTACGGCACCAGTGTGCGGGGCCCCTGCTCCACCAGAGTGATGGTTCAGGGCCTCCCCGTCACCTCTGGTCATACTCATGTGGCCAGGTCGCGCAGGGAACTGGCCTCCCGGGACCGGATCACGTACAGGATGCGTGTCGCCGCCCTGGGGTTGAGTACGCCGGGGACCAGTGCGCCCAAGACCGTTCGGGGCGTGCGGCTGAGCAGGCTCACTCCTGCTCAGTCCAAAGGAACGGTGTAGTGGCGTACGTCGTCACTGTAGGAGTGGTTCCAGGCGAACCACAGATCGCCGCCGCTCGCGGGGCGGTGGGGCAGCGGGCGCCGTCGCCACACTGCTGCCGCCCCGCCAGGCGTCGGCGAAGTCGAAGGAGACCGCCGGGCGCGCACCCTCCGTACGTACCACCCAGCGCCGTGACGGCAGCCGGTCCTGGAGGCCGAGGTGGTTCCAGGCCGCGTCCGACGTCACGGTGCCCTCCTCGTACCACCGCAGTCCGTGCCCGGAGTTGAAGACGCTCGAGAACGGCAGGGACGTGACGGTCGACCGGTCGGCGACCGACACGGCGGGCGCCCGCCAGCCGTCCTCACCGCCCGCGCCGTCCGGACGTGAGGGGTCGAGTGACGCCCCCGTCCAGAACCGGTCGTCCGCGGCGTGGAAGTCGCCCGGGGTCCGCCGGTCCGCGGGCAGGTGGTTGCGGGTCCACTCGGGCCGGTACAGGCCGACCGAGGTGATGTGCGCGGCGTCCCGCGGCACGATCGCGTCCCAGTTCTCGGACGTGTTCCAGCCGTTCGCCTCCACGTCCACGCCGGCCCACAGCTCGTAGCGGCCGCGGCCCAGCCGCTCGGCTCGCTCACCCGAGGAGGAGAGGCGGTCGGCGGTCCAGCGGAAGTCGACGAACATGTCGTCGGCGTGCGCGAAGAAGGCCTCGTTGCGGTCGTTGAGCGCACCCTGCCAGGTGACCGTCCCGTCCACGGTCATCGCGTCGTACCAGGTCACCCGCTGTCCCTTGGCCGCGGCGAGGGACTTGAGCTCCCGCACGAAGCCGAGCATGTCCGCACCGAGCGCGGCGTCGCCGCCCTCGGTCTCGGCGTTGACGAACCAGCCGTCGAAGCCGTGGGCCTCGGCGACGGCGACCAGTTGCGCGGCGAGCGGGAACCGCCCGGCGGCGTCCTTCTGCACGAGGTCGCGGGTCCACCGCAGCTGCCCGCCGTGACCCACGGGTGGGAGGAAGACGTTGCCGAGGACGGGCACGCCATGGCGGTGCGCGGCGTCCACGACCGGCGCGTTCGGGGCGAGGATCAGCCCTTCGCCCGCGGAGCCGCCCCAGAAGACGAGTTCGTCGACGTACGCCCAATGAGTGAGGGCGTAGTAGTCGGCGGTGGCCGAGCCCTGGGAGGGGTTGGCCGCGGTGTTCCCGAAGGAGACGAGGGACTGGATGCGGGCCTGACCGGCGCGGGCCGTGGCGTTGGCGGGCGTCGGGGTGAAGCGGTCGGCGAGCGGCACGGAGGCCGCGTTGAAGGCCAGGTCGCGGTCGTGGTCCGCACGCCAGTCCTTGAGGCTGCGCCAGGTGATCCCGTCGCCCGGGGTGCCGGACGGCAGCGAGTCGGGGAACCAGTAGGAGGCGTACGGCTGGAGCGCCGCGGCCGCCCGGGCCTGGCCCCCCGCGGCGGTCGGGGCGGCGGTCGCGGGCAGGGCGGGCGACAGGGCTGTCGCGGCGCCGGCGAGCAGGACGGTGCGTCGGGTGGGCTTCACGAGCGGGCGCCTCCTTGGCGGACGTGGAGTCCGTGCGGGGTGGGAAGGACCTGGTCGGGAGTGATTACCTCGGTGATGCCGCGGGCCGCGAGGTGCTCGGTGTCGGCGGTGCGCGTGTCGAGGACGGTGGTCGGGCGGGCGCCGTCGGCGACCAGCCGGAAGAAGGCGTCGAAGACCGCGCCGCCGGGCGCGCAGGCCGAGCGCGTGGCCGGGTCGGCCGGGACGGCCAGCGCGGTGGTGCGCGGGGCGGGGGCGGGGTGGGCTCCCGCACGCGCCTCGCGGGCGGCGCGGGCCAGGACCTGTGCCGTGTCCTTGGGACGGCGGTCGTTGGTGAGCAGGCCGAGCCCGTACTCCAGCTCCGGGAAGTCGGCCAGTGCCCTGGACACGTCGTGGGAGCACCACCAGGTGACGCCCCAAAGGCCGGGGCAGTCCAGGGCGTTGGCGATGGTGGCCTCGGTGAAGGCGGCGGCGTACTCGGCGGGGACGAGGGGGGCAGGGGCGCCGACCTCCTGGAGCCACACCGGGCGGTGCGGGTCGTCGGCCCAGGCCTTGCTCAGCTCGATCAGGTAGGCGGCGTGGTGCTCGCTGGGCACGGAGGTGCGGCCGTGGCGCTGGGCGGTGCCGTTGAAGACCCAGGAGTGCACGGCCGTCACGGCGCCCCGCCGGGCGGCCTGGGCCGGGGTGAACGGCTGGTCGTCCTGGTACCAGGTGGCGTCGTACTCGGCGTGCAGATGCATCCGTCCCGGGGCGCCCTCCTCGCAGGCGGCGAGCATCCGCTCCAGCCAGGCGTCGATCTGGTCGGCGCTCGCCCGGTCCGGGTCGGGGTGGGGCCCGGCGGAGAACTGGTTGACCTCGTTGCCGAGGGTCATGCCGAGGAAGTTGGACCGCCCGGCGAGCGCGGCGGCGAGGGTGCGCAGGTAGGTGGCCTGGCCGTCGATGACCTCGGGGTCGGTGAACAGGTTGCGTCGGTGCCAGGTGCGGGTCCAGGCCGGTAGGTAGTCGAAGCTGCTCAGGTGGCCCTGGAGGCCGTCCACGTTGACGTCGAGGCCGCGTTCGCCGGCCGCGTCGACCAGCTCCACCAGATGCCCGACCGCGCGGTCGCGGATCAGGGTGCGGTTGGGCTGGAAGTAGGGCCACAGCGGGAAGACCCGGATGTGGTCCACGCCCAGCGCGGCTATGGAGTCGAGGTCGGCGCGTACGGAGTCCGCGTCGAAGTCGAGCCAGGAGTGGAACCACCCGTCGCTGGGCGTGTAGTTGACGCCGAAGCGCACGGCAGAAGACATGCGGTGTCCTTGTCAGGGGGAAGTGGGGTGGATCAAGCCCTGATGCAGGGGGAAGTGGGTGGATCAGCCCTTGACGGCGCCCTCGCCGACCCCGCGGAAGAAGTACCGCTGGAGGCAGGCGAAGAGGACGATCAGCGGCGCCACGGCGATGATCGTGCCCGCGGCGACGAGGCGCTCGTCGTTGGCGAAGGTGCCGTGCAGGTAGTTGAGGCCGATGGTGAGCGTGAAGTTGGACGGATCGCTCAGCACGATCAGCGGCCACAGGAAGTCGTCCCAGGCACCCATGAAGGCGAAGATCGCGACGACCGCCAGGGTGCCCTTCACAGCGGGCAGGGCGATCCGGTAGAACCGCTGCCAGACGTTGGCGCCGTCGACGAAGGCCGCCTCCTCGATCTCGTAGGGCAGGTTGAGGAAGGCGTTGCGCATCAGCAGGACGTTGAGGGCGCTGACGCAGCCGGGCAGCAGGACGCCGACCAGGGTGTTGTTGAGGCCGAGCTCCCGCATGGTGGTGAACTGGGCGATGATGATGCCCTCCACCGGGACGAGCATGGTCAGGATGAAGACCAGTGTGGCGACCCGGCGGCCGCGGTAGCGCAGCCGGGCCAGGGCGTAGCCCGCGAGCGCGGCGCCGACGCAGTTGGTCACGACGTTGGCGACGGCGACCTTCAGCGAGTTCAGCGCGTAGTCCCACACGGGGATGGTCTCGGCGACCCGCTCGTAGTTGTGCAGGGTGGGATCGGAGGGCAGGAACTTCGGCGGGGAGCTGAAGATGTCCTCCGTCGGGCCCTTCAGCGAGGTGGACAGCTGCCAGACGAACGGGCCGATGGTCAGGGCGAGCACGCCGAGCAGGAGCAGGTAGCGCAGGACGAGTTCCCAGACGCGTACCCGTCGGCCGTTCTGGTCGGTGATCCGGGGTTCCCGGTTCCGGGCCGGGGACGGGGTCGGCTGCTTCGCGGCGGGCCGGACCTTCTCCATGACACTCACGACTCCTCCTTCCGGTCGGCGCGCAGCACGAGCAGCATCAGGACGAGGGTGACGACGAAGACGACGACGGAGATGGCCGAGGCGTAGCCGACGCGTCCGGTCAGGCCGGTGCCGGTGCGCTGGACGAGCATGACGAGGGTGGTGTCCTCGCCCGCCGGACCGCCGTCCGGGCCCGCCATCAGGTACACCTCGGAGAACACCTTGAACGCGGCGACCGAGGCGAGGGCCGCGACCAGGACCATGGTGGAGCGCACGGCGGGCATGGTGACGGTGACGAAGCGGCGCAGAGCGCCCGCACCGTCCACGGCGGCGGCCTCGTGCAGCTCGCGGGGCACGTTGGCCAGCGCCGCCAAGTAGATGATCATGTAGTAGCCGAGGCCCTTCCAGACCGTGACGGCCATGGCGCTGAGCAGGATCAGCCACTGGTCGCTGAGGAAGCCGATCCGGCCGACGCCGATGGTCTCCAGCACCGAGTTGACCAGGCCCCGCTCGTCCAGCATCCACACCCAGATCAGCCCGACGACGACGATCGAGGCGACGACCGGGGTGTAGAAGGCGGACCGGAAGAAGGAGATGCCGGGGATGCTCTTCTGCACCAGCATCGCGAGCAGCAGCGGCAGCAGGACCAGCGCGGGCACGACCCCGAGGACGTACAGGGCACTGTTGCGCAGGCCGATCCAGAACATGTCGTCGTGGAGCAGTTCGCGGAAGTTGGCGAGGCCGACGAACTCACCCGGGACCAGGGTGCGACGGTCGGTGAAGGAGTTGACCAGCGTCGAGACGAACGGATAGAGGATGAACGCGCCGGCGATCAGCAGCCCGGGGGCGGCGAACAGCCACGGACTGCTGGGCAGTTGGCGGCGCACACGGCGCGTGCCGGAGGACACGGTGGAACTCGCCATGACGCTCAGCCCTGCTGCTTCAGGAGCCGGTCACACGCCTTGACAGCGTTGTCAAGAGCTTCCTTCGGGCTCTGCTTGCCCTGGAGCGCCTTGGCGACCTCGTTGCGCAGCTCGGTCTTCATCTGCTCGCTGAACAGCACCGGCGTGTAGTTGACGGCGGTCTTCAGCGACTTGGCGGCGGCCACCCGGACCCGGGTCTCGTCGGTCCCGTCCTCCTCGGTGAAGTACGGGTCGTCCAGCGAACCGGCGCTGCTGGGAAAGACGGCGACCTGCTTCGCGAACGACATCTGGTGAGCGGCGTCGGTGGCGAAGCGGGCGAAGGCGACCGCGGCGGGCTTGCGCTCGCTCTGGGAGTTCACCAGCAGGCCCATCACGTACATGTTGACGTGGCCGGTGCTGGTGATCTGGTCGGTGATGCCGATGTTCTCGTACAGGCTCGGGGCCTGCTTCTTGAAGTTGGCGAGGTCGAGCGCGCTGCCGGGGTTCATGGCGACGGCACCGGTGAGGAACTTCTTCCCGGACGACTCGGGCGTGGCCGTCAGCGCCTGGGAGTCCAGGCCTCCGGCGTCGTACAGCTCCTTGTAGCGGGTGAGGAGTTCGACGCCCTTGGCGTCGTTGAACGCGAAGGCCGTGCCGTCGTCGTTCATGAGCGGGACGCCGTAGCGGCCGAAGTCCTCGATGGTGGGCACGTTCGCGAGCGTGGCCACCTCGCCGTCGGTCTTCCGGGCGAGCCGCAGCGCGGTGTCGAAGAGTTCGTCGTAGGTCGTCGGCGGCTTGTCGGCGTCGAGACCGGCCTTCTCGAACAGGGACTTGTTGTAGAAGAGCGGGCCGGTGTTGAGGTACCAGGGGAACGCGTAGGTCCCCTCCATGCCCGGCACCTGCTGGCTGGCCCAGGCGGCCTCCAGGTAGTCCTTCTTGTACTGCCCGGCGGCCTGGTCCAGGTCGAGGGCGAGGCCGGCCTGGGCGAGCGGGGCGGCGAGGTCCGGGGAGACGTTGACGACATCGGCCAGGGTGCCGCCGGCGGCGTCGGCGCTGATCTTGTCGGCGTAGCCCTCGGCGGGCTGGTCGATCCACTTGACGTGGGTGCCGGGGTACTTCTTCTCGAAGTCCGCGATCAGGTCCTCGAAGTACGGCTTGAAGTTGGCCCGCAGGTTCCAGGTCTGGAAGGTGATGTCGCCCTCGACCTTGCCGGAGGCGTCGGACGAGCCGCCGTCACCTCCCGACCCGCAGGCGCTGAGCGGCAGGACGAGGGCGGCTACGGCTGCGACAGCGAAGCTTCTGCGCGATGTGGGCACGGTGACACGTCTCCCTGGAGGACGTCGGCGGCTGGATGCCAGCGACCATGCATGGCGCGTTCGCGGAAAGTCAATGGATTCACTGGAACTAATGAAGTCGAGGCAGCATTAGTCCAGGTCAGAGCGGCGTGAACGGACACTTGCTCAATGGACTAATGCGCTTTAGGATCTTTCTACTCAAGCGCATTAGCTCACGCAGCTCACGCAGCTCACGCATGGAAGGAAGGGGGCGTGCATGCCGGCCAAGCGGCCTGCCGCGCGCCGGCCGACGATGAAGGACATCGCGCGGCGGGCCGGGGTCTCCGAGAGCGCGGTCTCCTTCGCGCTGAACGACCGGCCGGGGGTCTCCGAGATCACCCGGGACCGCGTGCGCCGGGTGGCCGAGCAGTTGGGCTGGCGGCCCAGTACCGCGGCCCGCGCGCTGTCCGGGGAGGGCGCGGCGACGGTCGGCTTCGTGCTGGCGCGGCCCGCGCACACCCTCGGCGTGGACTCCTTCTTCCTGCAACTGGTCTCCGGCATCCAGGAGGTGCTGGCGCGGCGTCATCTCGGTCTGCTGTTCCAGGTGGCGCGGGACGTCGACGACGAGTGCGCGGTCTACCGGCGCTGGTGGGCCGAGCACCGCGTGGACGGCGTCCTGGTGGTCGACCCGCGCACCGACGATCCGCGCCCGGACCTGCTCGACGAACTCGGCCTGCCCGCCGTGGTGATCGGCGGCGCGCCCGACGAACGCCATCCGGGGCTGTCGTCGGTGTGGGCGGACGACGCGGGCGCGATGGCGGCGCTGGTGGACGGGCTGCACGCGCTCGGCCACCGGCGGATCGTGCACATCGCCGGACTGCCGGGCCTCGCCCACACCGAGCGCCGCATCCGCGCTCTGCGCGCCGAGGCGGGGCGCTGCGGCCTGACCGAGGTGCAGTCGGTGACCACCGACTACTCCGACGCGGAGGGCGCCGCCGTCACCCGACGCGTCCTGGAGGCCCCCGGTCCGCCGACCGCCCTGATCTACGACAACGACGTGATGGCCGTCGCCGGGGTCGCCGCCGCGGCCGAACTCGGTTTCTCGGTACCGGCGGACGTGTCCGTGGTGGCCTGGGAGGACTCGGCGCTGTGCCGCATGGTCAAGCCGTGGCTGTCCGCGCTGTCCCGGGACAGCGTGGAGTTCGGCCGCACGGCGGCGACGGAACTGACCGCCCTGCTGGACGGCGGCCCCGCGCGGACGGTGCGGGTGCCGGTGCCGCGGCTGATCGAACGGGACAGCACGGGGCCGGCGCGGTCGGGCTGAACGGGGGGTCGGCCTGAACGGAGGGGGTCGGCCTGAGCGGGGGGCTCCTGCAACCGGGGGCCTCGGCTGGAACGGGGGTCGGCTGGAACGGGGGTCGGCTGGAACGGGGTGAACGGGGACGATCGGCCTGAACAGGGCGGTCGGCGGGTCCGGACTCTCGACGCGGAGGCGCCGGAAGGGCAGAGTGCGTCCTGCTTACTCGCCAGTAATCACCTCCCACCGCCACCCGAGGAGCCCCCCGTGACCGACTGGGCCGGCCGCACCGCCGCCGAGATCGCCGCCGCCGTACGGGAGAAGCGAGCCACGCCCCGCGAGGTGGTGGCAGGGCATCTGGCCCGGATCGAGCGGCTCGACGGCCGCGTCGGCGCCTTCCGCACGGTGCGCGCCGAGGCGGCGCTCGCCGAGGCCGAGGAGGTCGGCGCCCGGGGTGATCTGGGCGAACTGCCGCTGGCCGGCGTGCCGGTGGCGGTCAAGGACAATCTCGCGGTGCGCGGCGAGTCCACCCGCAACGGCTCCGCCGCGACGCCCGGCACGCCCGCCGGGGACGACCACGTCACCGTGGCCCGGCTGCGGGCGGCCGGCGCGGTGGTGGTCGGGCTGACGAACGTGCCCGAGCTGTGTGTGTTCGGCACCAGCGAAGGCGTGCACGGCACCGCCCGCAACCCGTGGGACCCGACTCGCTCGGCGGGCGGTTCGTCGGGCGGGAGCGCCGCCGCGGTCGCCGCCGGGATGGTGCCGATCGCGCTCGGCAACGACGGCATGGGCTCGCTGCGCATACCGGCGGCCAACTGCGGTCTGGTCACCGTCAAGCCGGGGCACGGTGTGGTCCCGGCCGGGATCGGCGACGGCGACTGGTTCGGCATGTCGGAGAACGGGCCGCTGGCCACGACGGTCGAGGACGCGCGACTGATGCTGGCGGTGCTGGCGGACGACCTCGCGGACGGCGAGCCGCCGCGCCCCGCGGCGCCCGGCACCCTCCGCGTCGCGGCCTCCCTGCGCAGCCCCCTGGCCGGCATCACCGTCTCCCGCCCGTACAAGGACGCCGCCCGCGAGGCGGCAGGGATGCTGATGAAGGCGGGGCACCAGGTACGACGGGCGGACCCGCCCTATCCGGCGACGCTGAGCCTGACCGCCCTGACCCACTGGACGGCCGGTACGTCCGTGGACGCGCGGGAACTGGACCGGCGGCTGCTGGCCAGGCGGACGCGGGTGCACGCGGCCCTGGGACGGACCTTCGTACGCACGGCCGCCACCGGCGAGGGCCAAAAGGGGCTGCGCGAACGCCTGGAGCCGTTCTTCGCCGAGTACGACGTCCTGCTCACCCCGGCGCTGGCCCGCCGCTCCCCCAAGGCCGGGCCCTGGCACGAGCGGGGCTGGCTGCGCAACATCCTGGCCAACACGGCGTACTCGCCCTTCACACCGCCGTGGAACCTGACCGGCTGGCCCGCGATGACGGTGCCGCTCGGCACCCTGTCCTCGGGCGCCCCCTGCGCCATACAGCTGGTGGGGCGCCCGGGGTCGGAGGCTGCCCTGCTGGAGCTGGCGGGGCGGATCGAGGCGCTGCGCCCCTGGCGGCGGACGGCGCCCCTGGACTGAACGGCGTTCTACAGCGCCCGGTACATGATGTGCAGGCCGACCCGTCCGTGCCGGGGGTGGTCGAAGGCGTCCGGCACCGTGCCCAGGATCGTGAAGCCGAGGGAGGTCCAGAGCCTCACGGCCGGGTTGGTCTCGACGACGGCGTTGAAGACCATGCCCCGGTATCCGTCGGCCCTGGCGGCGGCCAGGATGTGTTCGGCGAGGGCGCGGCCGGTGCCGCGGCCGGCCCGGTCGGGATCGACCATGAAGCCGGCGTTGGCGATGCGGGCGGCGGGGCCACCGTAGTTGGGGGTGACGTAGGCGGAGGCGACGACGGTGCCGGTGTCGTCCTCGGCGACGTAGACACGCTTGGCGGGGTTCGTCCACAGGGCCCGGGCGTCCTCCTCGGACGTGTCCGGGTCCCAGGCGTAGGTCTCGCCGGCGGCGACGATGCGGTGCCAGAAGGGCCAGATCCGCGGCCAGTCGCCGGCCGTCGCTTCCCTGATCAGCATGGGCGTGAGTCTCGCACGCCCACGCGTCCGGCAGCTCCCGCGGGTGGCGTCGCGGGTCAGTCCACGCTGGGCAGGATGTGGGGCTCGGCGAGGTCCTCCTCGTAGCCCGCGAGACGGATGGGGGCGGACCGGGCCCATACGTCGAGGCTGCCGATCTCTCCGGGCCGGCGGCCCGCACGCTCGGTGCGTTCCTTGGGGCGTTGTTCTGGATTCGTCGTCGTCTCCGGTGTCACCGCGCACTCCTTATGTGTCGGGTCACCCTCGGGGCCTGTCGGCCGGTCTCCCGTCCGGCGCCCGGCGCCCGCTCGGGTGTGAGTCGAATGCAGTTCGGACGCGGTGGCGCCGGTCACTCGTGCGAGAGCAGGCCGTTGTGAACCGGCTTGTCCCATGACGGACCTTGGGTGTGGGTAGGGCCCTGTGCTGCCGTCCGTCCGCTCCAGATTAACCAAATGAGCGGGGGTGCGCTCTATGGGGCCCAAAACATGGGAGAACCATTGCCCTTCGCTCCGCGCACAGTTGGCCCCAGTCTGCCCGGGTACGCCCGCATCTGCACCGTGCACAACTCACCCATTCGGCCCACATCGCCGACCGCACCTTCGATTACCGGCGGCGACGGGGCGCGCAGTTAAGTTGCCGTTGGCTGCGGCGCAAGCTCGCCATGGTCTGCTGCCGGTCGGCAACGGCTGTCTCGTGGGAGGACCGAGGCATGGAACTGCGCAGCGTCGAGGAGCTGATGGACCTGCTGTACGCCTGCCGGGGCGAACGGTCCGCCGCCGAGCACGGCAGCGGACCCGTGGACCTGCACGGGCACGCGCTGCGGACCGCCGCGCTGCTGCGCCGGCGCCGCCCCGCCGACAAGGAACTCCAGGTCGCCGGTCTGGTGTCGCCCGTGGGCCGGCTGCTGTGGCCCGGCAATCCGGCCGGCCGGACCGCCGACGCGGTGCGGCCACTGCTCGGCGCGCGCGTTGCCCGCCTGCTGCGCCGGCACGCCCACCCGGAGGCCTGGGCCCACGACGACGACCTGGTCAGTCTGCACCAGGCGGACGAGGAGGCCCGCACCGCCGTCTTCGACGCCGGGGTCCTCGAGGACTGGCGCACGGTGCTGGAACTGACGGCGGCGCGGAACTCGCGGCTCGGCGCCGTCGACTGAGACGCCCGCGCGGAGGACGTGCGAGGTGTGCCCGAGGTCCAGGAGGCCGCGCAGTGCCCCCGACGGGCGGCAGGCCCAAAAGGGCTGGGCCTGTACGGGATCGAACCACGAAGTACGCGTGACCGGCGCACCGGGCACACCGGCGCTCGCCCCAGACCAGGTCGCCGCCGCGCCGACGGGCCGGCGGATTACCGCCGTTGACGCGATGACGGCCGTTGACGCGGCCTACCGCCGACGGCTCGGTGGGCCCGTCACCACTTGCCGGGCGCGTAGTCCTTGAGGAAGACGCCGTACAGGTCCTCGCCCGCCTCGCCGCGCACGATCGGGTCGTAGACGCGGGCGGCGCCGTCGACCAGGTCGAGCGGGGCGTGGAATCCGGCCTCGGCCAGGCGCAGCTTGTCGTAGTGGGGCCGCTCGTCGGTGATCCAGCCGGTGTCGACCGAGGTCATCAGGATGCCGTCGGTGTCGAACATCTCCTGGGCACTGGTCCGCGTCACCATGTTCATGGCGGCCTTGGCCGCGTTGGTGTTGGGGTGGCCCGCACCCTTGTAGCCACGGGCGAACACGCCCTCCATCGCCGAGACGTTGACGACGTAGGCGCGTCCCGCGGGCGCCTTGCGCGCGGCCTCGGCCATCGCCGGCCGCAGCGCGCTGATGAGGATGAACGGCGACGTGTAGTTGCACAGCTGGGTCTCGAGGAGTTCGACCGGGGAGATCTGCTCGATGGTCTGGACCCAGGTGTTGCTGTCGACGACGTCGGGGACCAGGCCGCCCGCGTCGATGGCGGTGCCCTCGCGGTGCCGGACCACGCTGGCGTTGCCCGCGACCAGGGCGAGGTCGGCCACCTTCTGCGCGTCGAGGCCCGTGGCACCGACGGGCAGCGCGGCCAGGCCGTCCACCGCACCGGAGTTGAAGGCGCCGATGACGTGGTGGGCGGGCAGTTCACCGGCCGGCAGCGGGGCGCTCTCGCCCTCGACGAGCGCGGCGTAGGCGGAGGGCAGACGGCGCACGGTCTGGGTGGCGTTGTTGATCAGGATGTCGAGCGGGCCCTGCTCGGTGACCTGGTCGGCCAGGGCCACGGCCTGGGCGGGGTCGCGCAGGTCGATGCCGACGACCTCCAGGCGGTGGATCCAGTCCGCGGAGTCGTCCATGGCCTTGAAGCGGCGGATGGCGTCCTTGGGGAAGCGGGTGGTGATCGTGGTGTGCGCGCCGTCGCGCAGCAGCCTGAGCGCGATGTACATGCCGATCTTGGCCCGGCCGCCGGTGAGCAGCGCGCGCTTGCCGGTGAGGTCGGCGCGGGCGTCGCGGCGGGCCCGGTTCTCGGCGGCGCAGCTCTGGCAGAGCTGGTGGTAGAAGTAGTCGACCTCGACGTACCGCTGCTTGCAGATGTAGCAGGAGCGGGGGCGCTGGAGTATGCCCGCGATGCTGCCCTCCTCGGTGCGGGAGGAGGGCAGGATCCCTTCGGTCTCGTCGTCGATGCGCTCGGCGGATCCGGTGGCGGTGGCCTCCGTGACGGCCTTGTCGTGAGCGGTCTTGGCGGCCCGGCGATCCTGACGGCGGCGCTGCTTGACCATCCGGTAGATGTGCGAGGTGGCCCGGCGGACCCGGATCGCGTCGGGGTGGTCGAGGTCGATCCCGTCGAGCTCCTCCAGCACGCTCAGGCAGACGGCGAGCCGCTCCGGGTCGATACCGGGGCCGTACGCCGCCTCGTCGCCGGACGGGTACGCCGCCGCCTCGTCACCGGGCTCGCGCACCACCTCGTCCGTGGTCGCCGAACCGTCCTGTGTCACCGTCATCGCCGCTGCCGTTCCCTGGTCACCGTCGCGGCGCTCCGAGACGCGTCCGCTTTCGAACAGCGGATTTTATTCGGCGCCTGGGCACGGAGCCAAACCCGTCCGCCTCAGGGACCGCAGGCGGTGAGCAATGTCTCCACCTCCTCCGCCAGGGCCAGGGCGAACCGGTCGAGGTCCGGCACCGCCTTGGCGTCGGCGACCAGGCCGTAGTGGACCTGTCCGCGGTACGTCGAGACGGCGACCGCCAGCGAGTGGCCGCGGGCCAGCGGGGCCAGCGGGTAGACCTCGGTGAGCTGGTGGCCGCCGAGCCGCAGGCCGAGGCTGGGCAGGGGCACGCTGGTGACCAGGATGTCGAACCAGAGCCGGGCGGCCTGCCCGACCAGCGGCCCGCCGAGCCGGTGACCGAGCGCGGGCACGTGGTCGGCGAGCAGGGCGACGGCACCGGCGCCCCGGCCGGGCCCCGCGTCCTTGTTGCGGTCCATGGCGGCGCGGACCGTGCCGAGGCGGGACAGCGGGTCGGGGTCGCCGACCGGAAGCCGTATCAGGTAACCGGAGAGCCGGTTGCCCTGCGGGTGGGCGGTGCGCGGGCGGCGCTTGGAGACCGGGATCAGGGCGCGGGGCGCGACACCCTCGCTGCCGTCGCCGCGCTCGTCCAGCCACCGGCGCAGGGCTCCGGCGACGACCGCGATCAGGACGTCGTTGACGGTGCCGCCGACGGTCTTGCGCACTCGGTGCACGTCGTCGAGGTCGACGGCCACGCCCGCGGTGCGGCGGGTGCCGGAGGAGTCCGCGGTGAGCGCGGCCGAGGACCGCACGTCGAGGGTGGACAGGGCCGCGGCGGCGCCGATGTCGAGGGCGCGGCCCGCGTCGGACAGGGCGCCGCGCAGCTTCTCAGGCAGTCCGCGTACGTCCGGGAGAAGCCCTCGCGGAGGCTCCTCGGGCCGGCGCCGGGGTGCGGGGAGGCCCATCGGATCGAGGATTCCCGCGGCGAGGGTCAGGGCCCGCAGGCCGTCGGCGAGGGCGTGGTGGAACTTGAACAGCACGGCGAAGGAGCCGCCGTCCGCGCCCGGCAGCACGTGGGCCTCCCACGGCGGCCGGCCGCGCTCCAGCGGGCGTTCCATGAGGCGGCCCGCCCGGGCGTGGAAGTCCGTCGTCGGGGCGTGCAGCCGGACGTGGTCGAGCGGGTCGAAGCCGGGGTCGGGCTCACGGGTGGCGCCGCCGAAGGAGAACGGCCGGCGCAGGGCGAGCGGCGGCTGCCAGGTGTCCCGGATCCGCATCCGCAGTCCGGGCACCGCGGGGGCGCGGGCGGCGAGCAGGTCCGCCGCGTGGGCGCCCGCGGTGGTCGAGTGGGCCGTGAAGACCCCGAGTGCGCCGAGGTGCATGGGGTGCTCGGCGGACTCGATGTTCCAGAACGCCAGGTCGAGAGGAGCGAGCGGATCGGAAGTCAAGGGCTTGCCTCGCAAGGACGGCGCATGGACGACGGGTGGACAAGCAGTCAATCGTCCTCCGCCGATTACGGTCAAGTACGATCAAGCTACGCACAGTTAACAGCAGATTAAAGTCACGCCCCTGGCGAGCGGGGCGGGACTCCAGGGACTCATGGGGCGTCTGTGCTCAGGTCGGCGGAGGTGGCGCCGCCTGCGGTGACGTTCCCCACCCGGACGGGTGCGGGCCGACCGTGTCCAGGGTGCGGTCGGCACGGTCGAAGGCCGGAGTGGACAGGCCCGTGAAGGGGGCCGTCACCCACTCGTCACGGCACCCGCTGCCCCTTGCCCAGCGCGATCACGCCGCCCTTGGAGACGGTGTACAGCTCGGCGTCCCGCTCCGGGTTGACGCCGATCGTCGCGCCCGGCGGCACGTCGACGTTCTTGTCCAGCACCGCCCCCCGCACGACCGCGCCCCGGCCGATGTGCACGTTGTCGTGCAGCACCGAGCCTTGTACGACCGCTCCCGGGTCGACCACCACGCCCGGCGAGAGCACCGACCGGGTGACCTGCCCACGGATCAGACAGCCCGCGCTGATGATCGACTCGCTGGCGATGCCGCCGGCGTTGAACCGGGCGGGCGAGAGCTGGGTGGAGTGGGTGTAGATCGGCCAGTCCCGGTTGTAGAGGTTGAACGCGGGCCGCTCGGCGATCAGGTCCATGTGGGCGTCGTAGTAGGCGTCGAGGGTGCCGACGTCCCGCCAGTAGCCCTGGTCCCGGGTGGTCTCCCCCGGCACGTGGTTGGCGCTGAAGTCGTACAGCGCGGCCTCGCCCCGGTCGGTGAGCTGCGGCAGGATCGAGCCGCCCATGTCGTGCACGGAGTTCTCGTCCTCCGCGTCCCGGTGCAGGGCCTCGATGAGGGCCTTGGTGGTGAAGACGTAGTTGCCCATCGAGGCGAAGACGCACTCGGGGTCGTCGGCCAGTCCGGGCGGGTCGGCGGGCTTCTCCAGGAAGCCGGTGACGGTCTGGCCGTCGGAGCCCGGGGTGATCACGCCGAAGGACGGCGACTCGCCGCGCGGCACCCGTATCCCGGCCACGGTCACGCCCGCGCCGGACTCGATGTGCTGGGTGAGCATCTGGCGCGGGTCCATCCGGTACACGTGGTCGGCGCCGAAGACCGCGACGTACTCGGGCTGTTCGTCGTGCACCAGGTTCAGGGACTGCAGGATCGCGTCGGCGCTGCCCAGGTACCAGCGCGGGCCCAGGCGCTGCTGGGCGGGGACGGGGGTGACGTAGTTGCCGAGCAGGCTGGACATCCGCCAGGTGGTGGTGATGTGGCGGTCCAGGGAGTGCGACTTGTACTGGGTGAGGACGCAGATCCGCAGGATGTCGCCGTTGACCAGGTTGGACAGCACGAAGTCGACCAGCCGGTACGTGCCGCCGAAGGTGACCGCGGGTTTGGCGCGGTCCGCGGTCAGGGGCATCAGGCGTTTGCCCTCTCCGCCCGCCAGCACGATCCCGAGCACCGAAGGACCTCCACGACGCATGGCCGCTCCCCTCACCCTCGTTCACCCCCGGCTGCCCCGGGGCGGGGCGGCCTAAGCCTGTTCGAGGGGCTCCTCGTACTACGCCTCTTGAGGATCTCCTCGTACTACGACGCCTGCTTGCGGATCTCCTCGTAGAGCCGGACGGTGCGGCGGGCGACCGCGTCCCAGCCGAACTCGTCCACCGCGCGTTTCCGGCCCGCCTCGCCCATCCGCCGGGCGGTCTCCGGATCGCCGAGGACGGAGTCCAGTGCCTGGGCGAGCCCCGCTTCGAAGTCGTCGTCCCGGCTGCCGTCCCCGTCGCCGTCCTTGGGGACGAGCACTCCCGTTTCGCCGTGCGCCACGACCTCGGGGATGCCGCCGACCCGGGAGGCGACCACGGGCGTGCCGCAGGCCATCGCCTCCAGGTTGACGATGCCGAGGGGCTCGTACACCGAGGGGCAGACGAAGACCGCGGCGTGGGTCAGCAACTGGATCACCTCCGGGCGCGGCAGCATGCGCGGGATCCAGTACACGCCCTCGCGGGCGCGGCTCAGCTCGGCGAAGAGGTCGCGGAACTCCTGGTCGATCTCGGGGGTGTCCGGGGCGCCGGCGCACAGTACGACCTGCGCGGCGGGGTCGATGTCCCGTACGGCGCGCAGCAGGTGGGGCACGCCCTTCTGGCGGGTGATGCGGCCGACGAACAGGACGTACGGGCGGGAGCGGTCCAGGCCGATCCGGTCCAGCGCGTCGGTGCCGGGGTCGGGCCGGTAGAGGGTGGTGTCGATGCCGTTGTGCACGACGTGGACCCTGGAGGCGTCCAGCGCCGGGTAGCAGCCGAGGATGTCCTCGCGCATGGCGCCGGACACGGCTATCACCGCGTCGGCGGCCTCGACCGCGGTGCGCTCGGCCCAGCCGGAAAGGGCGTAACCGCCACCGAGTTGCTCGGCCTTCCAGGGGCGCAGGGGCTCCAGCGAGTGGGCGGTCACCACGTGCGGGATGCCGTGCAGCAGCTTGGCGAGGTGGCCGCCGAGACCCGCGTACCAGGTGTGGGAGTGGACCAGTTCGCGTCCTTCGAGGGTGGCGGCCATGGCGAGGTCCACGGAGAAGGTGCGCAGCGCGTCGTTGGCGCCGTCGAGCGCGGGCCAGGGGCGGTGGCGCAGCACGCCGTCGGTGCGGCCCTCGCCCCAGCAGTGCACGTCCAGGTCGACGAGGCGGGCGAGATCCCGGGCGAGGAACTCGACGTGGACGCCCGCGCCGCCGTACACGTCCGGCGGGTACTCCCGGGTCAGCAGTCCCACACGCACCCGGAACCTCCCGTGCTCGGCGGCTGGTCCCCTCATGGTCACCCAGACGGGGCGCCTGGGGAAGAGCGCCGGGGCTGCGGGGACCGAGGAGGGTGGGGGAAGCAGCAGTCGCCGCAGACCCCTGAGCCGGGCACCCGGTAGTAGAGGCAGCAACTGCGGCGCCGGAAGCCGGTATCGGTGAGCGTGCCGGTGGTGGCGAGCAGGGGCTGGGCGAGCAGGCCCGCGGTCAGCGAACGAGCGCGGGCGGCGGTGTCGACACGGTCGTGGCGGCGGGCCCAGCGTTCCAGTTCGCGGCCGGCGCCGGCCAGCGCGGAGGCCGCGTTGCCCCACAGCAGACCGGTCGCGACACGGTACCGGGCGTGCAGGGCCGCCGTCAGTGGCGCCAGGTGGCCGTCGAGCACGACCTCCGCGAGGGTGCCGACGTCACCGGGCAGGGGGCGCACCTCGGTGAGCCACAGGTCGTCGGGGACGGCGGCGTCGGGGTCCCAGTGCAGCAGCCGCGGGGCGAGGTCGGGGACGCCGCCGTAGAGGGCGGCGCACCCGAGGGCCACCGACCACAGGCGGGCCGCGAGCCCTTGGTGGGCCACGGAGGCGGCGACGCGGATCTCGGGGGCACGGAGTGCGGCGGCGACCTTCCGGACGCGGAAGGCGACCGGGTCTTCGCGCTCCTCGTCCCGGACGGCCGGTGCCGCGTTTCCGTGTCTCCGCGCGTACGCGTGTGCGAGGCTGGGGAGCGGCCGGGGCGGCGGCGGCTGCGACGCGTGCCGTGACGAGTGCTGGGACGCGTGCAGGATGGAGAAGCCGCCCAGCGGGCGGAGTGCGGCAAGTCCTGGGTCGAGGTCCACGGAGAGCAGTAGTATCAAGCCCCTTAGGGGCGTGGGTCAGGGGTCCGGGTCTTGAGTCGCCCACCCTGGGGAGGACGGCACCGCCGTCGTACTCCATCGGCAGTAGGACCCAATGAGTGCTCAGGGACGACGACGGGAAGACCCTGAGACGGCATCGTGTTGTCCATGGAAGACGACCGTTCGCCGCGCCGGGCCCAGGGCCCCCGCCTCACGCAGAGGAGCAGCCGATGAGCGCCCTCGCGTTGTCCGTGCTGCTGTCGCTCGTCTCCGCCGTGGCGTACGCGGGCGGAGCGATCGTGCAGGAGCAGGTCGCGGCGTCCTCCCCGGGTGCTCAGTACGCTCCCCTGCGCCGGCCCGGCTGGTGGGCGGCGGTCGGACTCAACGGCCTCGGCGGTCTGCTGCACGTCGTGGCTCTCGCCCTCGGTCCGCTGAGCCTGGTGCAGCCGCTGGGTGCGCTCACCATCGTGTTCGCCCTGCCCATGGCGGCGCTGTTCGTTGGCCGCAAGGCCGGCGCGACGGCATGGCGCGGTGCGCTCATGGCGACGGTCGGTCTCGCGGGGCTGCTGTCCCTGGTCGGCGCGTCCGACGCGCAGTCGCTGGACACGGGGCAGCGGGTCGGGGCGGCCGTCGTCACCGGCGGTGCGGTCGTGGCGCTGATGATCGCCGGCCGGGCCGCGCACCGGCACCCGGCCGTCCGCAGCATCCTGCTGGCGACCGCGTCCGGCATAGCCTTCGGTATGTCCTCGGTCTTCACCAAGACGGTCGCGGTCGACTGGGCCGGCGGGATGTCGGCCGCCGACCTGCCGTCCCTCGCCGTGATCGGTGTGCTCGCCACGGCGGGCATGCTGCTGTCGCAGGCCTCCTACCGGGGAGCCGGCCTCGCGGCCCCGCTGGCCACGCTGACGGTCGTGAACCCGGTGGTGGCCGCGGTGGTCGGCATCACGATGTTCGGCGAAACCTTCCGCTACGGGACGACGGGCACCGCGCTGGCCCTGAGCTGCGGTGTGGTCGCCGCGGGCGGACTGATCCTGCTGACGACGGAGCGGATCGCGCGGGAGTCCGCCGAGGGGGTCATCGCGCGGGGGTCCGCCGAGGAGCTCATCGCGCGAGGGTCTGCCGAGGAGGTCGTGGCGGTTCCGGCGGCCGCAGAGTCCGCCGCGTCCGCGGCGGTGCCGGTCCAGGACACGCCGGTTCGGAAGGTACGCGAGGTTCGGCGGGAGGCCCGGGAGGTTCGGGCGGCCCGGGACGGAGGCGGGACGCGGGTCGCCCCGCTGTCCGACAAGGTCATCGTGCCCTCCCCGGCGTCACCGGCGGTCCCCGACACCGTCCTCGCCGAGGAGAGGTACGCGGAGCGGTACAGGGACCGGGAACCGGCGGAGAGCGACGACACGCCGCTCTCCTACGGCCCCTTCTACGGCGGTCCGTTCGTCCCGCCGCCCGTTCTCAGCCGGAAACGGGTACGGATCAGATCCTGACGCCGCCGGCCCGCAGATACGCCACCGGGTCGACGTCGGAACCGAAGCCGGGCCCCGTCCGCACCTCGAAGTGCAGATGCGGGCCCGTGCTGTTGCCGGTGGAGCCCGAGCGGCCGATGCGCTGGCCGGCGCCCACCGACTGACCGTCCTTCACCGAGATCGCCGAGAGGTGCGCGTACTGGGAGTAGCGGCCGTCGCTGTGCCGCACGACCACCTCGTACCCGTAGGAGCCACCCCAGCCGGCGCTGACGACCCGGCCCTCCGCGACCGACTTGACCGAGGTGCCGGTGGGCACGGGGAAGTCGACGCCGGTGTGGTAGCCCTTCGACCAGGAAGAGCCCGCCTGGTGGTACGGCGTGCCGGTGGAGGCGTCGACGGGCGCGACGACGCCTTGGCGGGTGGTGGCCTTGTCGGCCTTGCCGGCCGCCTTGTCCGCCCTGTCCGCCTTCTCCTTCTTGCCCTGCCCGCCCTGCTTCTCCTTGCCACTGTCCGGGGCCGACTTCTTCGGCTGCTTCTGCTTCTGCTGCGGCTTGGTCGCCGTCGCCTCGGGCTTCTCGGCCGTCCTCGGCTCGGCGCGGGACGTCTTGGCGGTCGCCTCGCCGCGCACTGCCAGGCGCTGGCCGGGCAGGATCAGGTCGGGGTCCGTTCCGATCGCGTCGCGGTTGGCGTCGTACAGCCCCTGCCAGCCGCCCCGGACCTGCTGGGCGTCGGCGATGCCGGACAGGGTGTCGCCGGTGACCACCGTGTACATCCTGGCCTTGCCGGCCCGGGATTGCGGGGTGGTCTGGGGCTGGACGTCCTGCACCGAGTCGGACTTCCCGGCGGGCCTTTCGGTGGACTTCTTGGCGGTCCGCTCCGGACCCTTCCCGGTCCCCGCGTCCCCGGCCGGGCGGATGTCCGGGGCGTCGCCGCCCCGGGCCAGTCCGGCGCGCTCCGAGCACACCGGCCAGGCGCCGGGGCCCTGTCCGTCGAGTACCTTCTCGGCGATGGCGATCTGCTGGTCCTTGGTGGCCAGATCCGCACGTGGGGCGTACTCGGTGCCGCCGAACGCCTCCCAGGTGGACTGGGTGAACTGCAACCCGCCGTAGTAGCCGTTGCCGGTGTTGATGTCCCAGTTGTTGGTGGACTCGCAGGCGGCGACCTTGTCCCAGGTCTCCACGTCGGCCGCCTGCGCCGTGCCGGTACCGATGAGCGGGAGCGCCAGTCCCGCGCCACCCGCGGTGACGGTCAGTGACGCGCGGTTGATCCTGTTCGGCTGATACCGGCGGTGCCGGCCGCGTACGGCCATGGAGGTCCCCCTCGACATTGCGTCAGGAGTGGCAAAAGTAAGTGCTGCTAACAGGCCATGACAAGACGGCAATCGGCCGGTTGGCCGTGCCAAGTGGCCAGGAACGGGTGGCCGTTGGCCGGATGCGACGTCCGCCCGCTGAGGCGCCGGGCCCCTCCTGTGCGTACTGGAGTCCGCCGGATCAGGAAGTGCGACCCGAGTACCGGCACGTCAGGATGGTCGAGCGGACAGACCGGCGATACTGGCAGGCAGTACTGACGGGCACGACGGCACGACGGCACGACGGCACGACGGCACGACGGCACGACGGACACAGGGCACCACAGACACCAAGGTCACTAGGAGCCAACCCAATGAGCACTACAGCGCAGATCGGCGTCACGGGCCTCGCGGTCATGGGCCGCAACCTCGCCCGCAACTTCGCCCGCAACGGCTACACGGTCGCGGTGCACAACCGGACCGCGTCCCGCACGCACGCGCTGGTGGAGGAGTTCGGGAGCGAGGGCGACTTCGTCGCGACCGAGACCGCCAAGGAGTTCGTGGCGGCGCTGGAGCGGCCCCGGCGGCTGGTGATCATGGTGAAGGCCGGTGACCCGACCGATGCGGTGATCCAGGAGTTCGCCCCGCTGCTGGAGCCCGGCGACATGATCATCGACGGGGGCAACGCCCACTTCGCGGACACCCGGCGCCGGGAACGCGAACTGCGCGAGCAGGGCATCCACTTCGTCGGCACCGGCATCTCGGGCGGCGAGGAGGGCGCACTCAACGGCCCGAGCATCATGCCGGGCGGCTCGAAGGAGTCGTACGACTCGCTCGGGCCGATGCTGGAGAAGATCTCCGCGAAGGCGGCGGACGGGGCGCCCTGCGTGACGCACGTCGGTCCCGACGGCGCCGGGCACTTCGTGAAGATGGTCCACAACGGCATCGAGTACGCCGACATGCAGCTGATCGGCGAGGCGTACCAGCTGCTGCGCGATGTGGCCGGGTACTCCCCCGCGCAGATCGCCGACATCTTCCGCACCTGGAACACCGGCCGCCTGGACTCCTACCTGATCGAGATCACCGCCGAGGTGCTGTCGCACGTGGACGCGGCGACGGGCGAGCCGTTCGTCGACGTGGTGGTCGACCAGGCGGAGCAGAAGGGCACGGGCCGCTGGACGGTGCAGATCGCGCTGGACCTGGGCGTGCCGGTGTCCGGCATCGCGGAGGCCGTCTTCGCCCGTTCCCTGTCCGGACACGCGGCGCTGCGGGAGGCCTCGCGCGGGCTGGCGGGGCCGAAGGCGTCGGCGCTCGGCGAGTCGGAGGCAGCCGCCTTCGCCGACCGCGTCGAGCAGGCGCTGTACGCGTCGAAGATCGTGTCGTACACGCAGGGCTTCCACGAGATCGCGGCGGGCAGCGAGGAGTACGGCTGGGACATCGACCTGGGCGCGGTCTCCGCGATCTGGCGCGGCGGCTGCATCATCCGCGCGGCCTTCCTGGACCGCATCCGCGCCGCCTACGACGCCCGCGCGGATCTGCCGAGCCTGCTGTCGGACGAGACGTTCGCGCAGGAGATCGCCGACGCCCAGGACGACTGGCGCGAGGTCCTGGTCGCCGCGACCCGGCAGGGCGTGCCGACGCCCGGCTTCGCCGCCGCCCTCGCCTACTACGACGCCCTGCGCGCGGAGCGGCTGCCGGCCGCGCTGACGCAGGGGCAGCGGGACTTCTTCGGAGCGCACACGTACCGGCGGACCGACCGGGACGGTGCGTTCCACACGCTGTGGGGCGGTGACCGGTCGGAGGTCACCGCGTAGTCGTGCGTAGTGATCAGTGCGTAGCGATTAGTGGGGGGGGCGGCGGGCGGCCGGTGCGGTCGTCTCTGACGCCCCCCACCCCCGTGCTCCCGTGTCCGCGGCCGTCGCCCGTGGCTCAGGTGAGCGGTGGGCCCGGCTCCGGGTTGGGCACCGGCTCCGGTCCCGGCGGGATCGGCGACGGCGAGGGCTCGGGAGGGCCCGGGGGCGGTGGCGTCGGCTGCGGGCCGGGCCCCGGAGGCTGAGGTGTGGGTTCCGGGCCGGGGCCCGGGGGCGGAGGCGGGGGTGTCGGCTCCGGACCGGGACCGGGGCCGGGATGCGGGGGCGCCGGGGCGGGGCCCGGGGGCGGCACCGGGTCCGGGTGCGGCTGTGGCTCCGGGTCCGGCCCCGGAGTGGGTCCCGGGGTGGGCCCGGGCGGGACGGGATCCGGATACGGGTTCGTCATGACGCTGTCCTCCGGCCAGTCGGTCGACGTCGGCTCTGGACTTGTCCCCCGCCTACCCGACGGCCGCTTCCCCACTCACTCCCCCGCGTGAACATCCGGACCCGGGTGGCCCACCGTGCCGGGTGACCGGGGTGGCGGCGTGCGCTGTCCGAAGCGTGCCGCCGCCGCCCCGGCGGCCAGTCCCGGCGCGGGGCTGGCCAGCACCGGGACAGAGGCCTTCGTCAGTTCCCGGGCCGGCGCCATGGACGCCTGGGCCAGAACGATCGCGTCGGCATCCGAGACCACGTCGGCCGCTTCCGCCACCAGCCGCAGGTAGCCCTCGGTGTCGCCGCCCTCGAACCGCGGCCAGGCACCGTGGACCAGGAGGGCCCGCACCTCCACGGGGCGTCCGGATCTCCTGGCCTCCTCCCCGATCAGTGCCGCGGTCGGCGCGAGCGTGCTTTCCAGGGCGGCGAGGACGACGACGCGCGGACCCGCGGCCACCGCGGCGGCGGCCATCGGCCGGTCGACCCGCAGCACCGGCACCCCGGCCCCGTCGGCGGCCGCCTCGGCGACACCGCCGATGGTCGAGCAGGTGCACAGTACGGCCCGCGCACCTTCGGCGACGGCATGCCGCAGCACGGCCCGCACGGCGTCCGTCACGGCCTCCGGCCCCTCGCCGCGCGCCCGGTCCAGCAGCTCGGCGTCGACGTGATGCCGTAGCTCCAGACCCGGGTGCGCCTCGTCACGCAGGGCGTCGAAGACCGGGACGTGAACGGGCGAGGTGTGCAGCAACGCCAGCACTCGAGCCCCCTCCGTAGTTGCTCGTGATGCCAGGGGCGTCCCCGGTTCAGAACCGATCGGGATGCGCCACGAGCCACTCCTTCGCCGCGCGCAGCAGCTCGGGATCGGCGGCGGGTGCCTCGTCCGGGTGGCGCTCGGCCCACTTCACGACGTACGTACACAGCGGGGCGACGGCGACGCCCTCGCCCCGCGCTACGGCGTACAGCTCACGCGCGAGCGAGCCCGCGATGCCCTGGCCCTCGTGGGCCGGCTCGACGACGGTGTGCACGGGGACGAGGGCGCGCTCGGGGGCGTCCAGGCCGAAGTACTCGATACGCCCGACGACCTCACCGTCTGCGACCGCGTCCAGACGGCCCGCCGCCCGGTCGTCCCGGATCTCGATGTCGCTCACGGCCACGCTCCTCGTCCGCGCAGGTTGCGTACGTCAGGCCGACACGGCCTGCGGGCTGCGTTCCTGGTCCGAGCCCGGCACCGGCTCCGACGCGTCGGCGCCCAGGGCGACGATACGGTTGTCGCCGTCCACATGCACGACCCGCGGCCGCAGCGACCTAGCCTCGGCGTCGGTGACCTGGGCGTAGCTGATGATGATCACCAGATCGCCGGGGTGGACGAGATGAGCGGCGGCCCCGTTGATCCCGACCACGCCGGACCCCCGCTCGCCCTCGATGACGTACGTCTCCAGCCGGGCACCGTTGGTGATGTCCACGATGTGCACGAGCTCACCGGGCAGCAGATCGGCGGCGTCGAGCAGATCCGCGTCGATGGTCACCGAGCCGACGTAGTGCAGGTCGGCCTGGGTGACGGTGGCGCGGTGGATCTTGGACTTGAACATGGTGCGCAGCATGTTGGACTCCTGGAAGACGGCTCCCTGCCTGCTTGCTGCAGGTCAAGGGCGTTCTTCACTGTACAACGGGACGCATGGGCTCGGAGATCGTTCATGAGGTCTCTCTGGTGAGAAGGCTCCCTGTCGGTGCCACGCCGTGTTTCCGGCCACTCCGGTCGGCCCTGGGCTGACCGGAGCGCATGCCGTCGGGCGTCCTTCGTCACTCGTACCCCCGTCGCTGCCGCGGGGCTCCGTTCCGGTGCGTGGGCCTGGAGCGGTCCAAGTCACGGGAGGAGAGCGGGACGTACGTCACTTGGCGCGGTCCCCGGTTCCTACGTCGCCGCGTCCGCGAGCAGGCGCAGCGCCAGCTGCCGCAGTTCGGGGCTCGCGTTCTCGGGGCTGCCGGTGTCGAACGGCGGGTCGGGATCGTATTCCACGGCGAGTTGCATGGCCCGGCCCACCTGGTCGCCCGCCAGTCGCGCGGCGAGGTGCAGTCCCATGTCGATGCCGGCCGAGACCCCGGCGGCGGTCACGATCTTGCCGGCTTCGACGAAGCGCCCCGGGGTGTAGACGGCGCCCACCTCCGCGAGATAGGGGCGGGAGGCCCAGTAGGTGGTGGCGGGCAGGCCTCGCAGCAGACCGGCCGCACCGAGGATCAACGACCCCGTGCAGACGGAAGTGGTCCATGCCGTTCTGCGGTGAATGTGGCGTATCCAGTCGAGGACCGCGGGATTGGCCATCGTCTCCGTGGTGCCGCGCTGTCCCCCGCCCGGCACCAGCAGGATCTCCGCGCGCGTCACGCTCTCCAGGGAACGCTCGGCCGCCAGGCTCAGCTCGCCGGTGTCGGTGCGGACCCGTCCTGCCCTCTCGGCCACGGTCGTCACCGTCACTCCCGGCACCCGGCACAGCACCTCGTACGGTCCGACCGCGTCGAGGGCGGTGAAGCCGTCGTACAGGAGTACCGCTACCCGTACCTCCCCCTCCTCTCCTTCCTCTCCCGCCACGGCCTGCCGTGCCGCCGGTTCGGCCCGCGCCGACGACGCCCCACCGGCCGTCACCAGCCCCGCGCCGAGACCACCCGCCACCACTGTCCGCAGTAACCGGCGACGATCACGGTCCGTCTCCGTCATGTCCGACTCCCTGTCCCGAGACGCGCCCCCCGGCGGGGCGCCGACGGACAAGCAGTCGCCGCGCGCCGCCGACGAGTTCCCGGCAGCGCGCACCCTCTTCTTTGGGAGTCGCCCCGTTCAGGAGCCGAGGCTCCGCAGGGATGCCGCGAGTGAGCTGATGGCCGCGGGGTTGCGCGGGCTCTCGACGAGGTCGACGTAGTCGAGAACGACGATCCGGTCGTTCTTGATGGCGGACACGTTGGCGAGCGGCTTGTAGGACTTGAGGAACTTCCGCTTCTGTTCCGCGGTGATGTCCCCGTAGTCGTTGATCACGATGACCTCGGGGTCGCGGGCGACGACCGTCTCCCACCCCACGGTGGTCCAGCTGTCCTTGAGGTCCTTCATGATGTGGTCGCCGCCGGCCTTGGTGATGATGTCGTGGGGCCCCGCGAAGGCGCCGGACGTGAACGGTTTGTCCTCGCCGCTGTCGTAGAGGAACACCCGCGGCCGGTCGGTGCCCTTCGGAGCCTTCGCCTGTGCTTCGGCCACCTGCTCGCGGAACGAGGTGACGAGGGTTGCGGCCCTGTCCTCGACGTCGAACACCTTGCCCAGGTTCCGCAGGTCCGAGTACAGCGCGTCGAGCGGCGTCATCACGCCGCGGGCCTTGCCCTGTCCGTTGCGGCACGACTCGGTGAGCAGGTACGAGTCGATGCCGACGCGTTGCAGCGCGGCAGGAGTGAAGCCCTCGTCCTCGTTGAAGCCGTAGTTCCAGCCGGCGAAGACCAGGTCGGCACGGGCGTCCAGTACCAGTTCCTTGTTGATCCGATCCTTGGAGAGCCACTCGGTCTTCTGGTAGCCGTCCTTCCACGGCACCGCCGTGAGGTCGCCCTTGTCGTCGGGCATGACGTATCCGGCCATGTGGTCCTCGAGGCCGAGGGCGAACATGATCTCGGTGATTCCCACGTCGTTGGTGACCACGCGCCGCGGAGCCCTGTCGAACGTCTTCTTCTCGCCGCAGTTCTCGATCGTGACCGGGTAGTGGCTGCCGGACGACGCCGTGGCGCCGTCTCCCTTCTCCTCCTCCTGCGAGACGTCCGCACCGCAGCCGGTGACGGCGAGGGCCAGGACGAGAGCGAGGGCGGCGGGACGTGCGAGGTTGGGCATGGTGGAAGCGACTCCTTCGAGGACGGACCAGGGAAAGCGGACTAGGCGGACCAGGGCCTGTCTGACAATTCGCGTCGTCGCCCGGAGGGCGGCCTCGCGGCGTCAGGTGCGTGCTCTCGGCGTGCCGGGCGCAGAGCCTCGTACTGG